>CAMLJW010000262.1 GCA_946480485.1 uncultured Streptomyces sp.
AATGCAACCGACGCCAGCCGCAGAGCGCACGGAACTCCCGGATGGTCAGCGTGTCGACGTCGCCTTGCCCGCGCCGGTCGAGATTGCCGGAGGTGGCGTGATGCAGAGCATGCTCGTGCCGCCAATGCGCATAGGGCGTGAGGGTCAGTACGCCGATGATGCGACCGACCCAGTCGTTGGCACGCCTGCCCTGGAAGAACGAGCCGTGACCGCAATCGTGCTGGATCGTGAACAGGCGCACCAGGAATCCGGCCGCGGGGACCGTCAGCCGGCCGGCGCCGCGCCGACACTGTTCTTCAGTTCCAGCACCAGCTGGGGGGTGAGCGCGGCCCCGGCTCGGTTGGCGAAAAGGGTCATCTCATACGCGATGTTGCCCAGCTTCGCGTCCTTGGAGGTCACCACTCCGAGGACGGCGCCGCAGCCGATGGCCGACACCAGCACATGGCCGCCCTCCAGGTCAATGATGACCTTGTTGAGGCCGCCGAGACCGTAGTTGCCGGAGGCGCCCGCGGCAAGACTCGTCAGGCCGGACACAATCGCGGCGAGCCGCTCGGAGTCGGCTTGGTCGCGCAGCTGGGAGACGGCTATCAGCAGGCCGTCGGACGACACCGCGATGGCGTCGACCACACCGGCGGTCTCCGTGGCGAACCGGTCGAGCAGCCAGGTGAAATCGGCCGCGGCGGCTCGCAGATCGGTCAGTTCCGGCCGCTCGGAACTGCTGTCAGCTGTCGACGTGGTCACTGCCCGACTCCTTCTGGGATTCCTGGTGCTGAGATGGTGCCGGCCCGGTCGGAGCGTGAGCGCTGTCCTGCTCCGCCCGGCGTACGGCTGCTTCGAACTCGTCGAGTTCGCAGCGGACGGCATCGGCGTCGACGGGCTGCCGAGCGGCCGATTCCCCCCGGTCGGCCGGTGAAGCGGTCATGGCGAGTGTCGCTCCCCGCACCCGCCGCCGCAGCGGCCGGGAGGCCTGTGCGGCGGGCGGTTCGTCGGGGGCGGTGGTCATCTTCGCGCCGGTCTCCGTGATGGACCGCTGCGCAGTGGTCAGCTCCGCGCCGGTGCAGGCCGGGACGCGCCGGGGAAGCGCACCATGCAGCGACGGAGCCACCGGCCGCTGTTCGGTGACGGTGACGGTGACGGCAGAGGCCAGTGCGGACGGTGGCGCGGGCGCGGCGGTCTCCTGACCGGTCATCGCCGGGAACGTCGCCACGGCTGCGGCCGGGCCCGTGGCGGCGGGCTGCGCGGGGTCTATGGGACTCATGGCCAGCAGGAGCACGGCGGGGATCCAGATGGTGCTGGTGACCCCGCCGCCAGGCGTACGGCTCAGGGTCACCCGCACACCCCAGCGCCGGGCGAGGCTGCCGACCACGAAGAGACCGAGCACCATGGTCGGTACGAGGTCGAGCCGCTCCCGACGGATCAGCCGGGCGTTCTCGTCGGCGAGGCGCTCCGCGCTCATCCCGAGGCCGTGGTCGATGACCTCGATCAGCGCCCCGCCGTCCTCGGTGACGTCGGTGCCGGGGCGGACCACCACCTCGACGGGCGCGTGGAAGGGGGAGAACGCGACCGCGTTCTCCAGCAGTTCGGCGAGCATCAACGTCAGGTCACCGATGATGTCGGGCGCGACAGTGACCTCCGTCTCGGACCGCAGGGACACCCGTTGGTAGCCCTCGATCTGACCGAGCGACGCCCGGATGACGTTGGCCAGGGGGGTCGGCCGGGCCTCGACACCGGTCTCCCTGATTCCGGCGAGCAGCATCAGGCTGTCGGCGTTGCGCTGGAGACGTACGGCGATGTGGTCGATGCTGTACAGCCGTTCGAGGAGCTCGGGGTCGGTCTCCTCGCGTTCGACGGTGTCGATCAAGGCGAGCTGACGCATCGTCAGATTGCTTACTCGGCGTCCGACGTTGCCGAACATCTCGGCGACGTTGCGGCGGCTCAGTACCTGCCGCTCCAGCAGCTGGGCTGCGGTGATCTGCACCTGGTTGAACGCCTCGGCCAGCTCGCCGATCTCGTCGCGGACCGGGACCGGGATCGGCCGCGGCCGCAGGGGGGTGCTGTCGCCGGACTCGTCGTCCGCGACCCGGGCGAGTTCCTCACCCGCCACCTCGACCACCTGCTGGGCGGCGCCCGTCAGGGCAACCAGGGGACGTACGACCGAGCGCCGGGCCAGGACACAGAAGAGCAGCCAGGCGACAAAGCCGAGCAGGGTCAGACCGAGCAGGTACAGCGCGCCCCGCAGGGCGCCGGCGGAGACGGCGTCGGCCTGGGCGGCGGTCTGCTCGATCAGCGACCGGGTGATGCCGAGGCGGGTTTCGGACTGCCGGGTTCCGTCGGCGACAGTCTTGCGGAGCTGCGCCGGCGTCTGGTCCTGCAGGGCGCCGGGATCGATCTGGAGTTCCGCGAAACTGGCCTCGATGCCGTTCTGCTCGGAACCGCGTTCGATGCCGTCCATGCGCAGGGCCTGGGCCGGTGTGGCGAGCTGCTGGAACCGGGCCGACTGGTGTTCGTAGAGCTCGTGGGCGCCGACCGCGTGGCTGTACTCGGTGAGGGCGTTGGCGTCACGGGTCTGTGCGGAGAACACGGCGCTCTCGAAGGCCGCGTGGGCGGCGTCGGCTCGCAGCACCGCGTCGAGCAGGGTCGTGACCGAGGACGACGAGGTGCCGGTGTAGCGGTCCAGACCGATGCCGTCGATCAGGTAGTCGACCGCGGCAGCGTACGCGGGGTCGATGTTGGCGGCAGGTACGTAGCCGCCTTCGAGCTTCTCACGCAGGACACCGAGGGCGTGGATGTACTGGAGCGCCTGCGCCTCCCCGTGCGCCAGGCCCGAGGCGAACGCCGAGCGCACGGCGGCGACCTGCGCGTTGGTGTTCCGCTGCGCCTGGCGGTAGTCGCCGGTCTGCGGCGGGGAGGCTCCGGGGCGGGCCGCGTCGTACTGCACGGAGAGCAGCAGCGCCTGACGGTGTTCGGCCTGTACCTCGTCGATGAGCTTCGCGACCTGTTCACTGTCGCGCACCAGCTCCGCGATCCGGCCCGCGTCCCGGGCCTGCTGCACCTGGCCATAGGCGCCAATACCGAGCAGTATGCCGACGACCGCGATGGGTGTGATCACCAGGACGTTGAGTTTGCGCCGGAACGGCCACCGGTCGAGGACGGTCGCCGCCTTCCGGCGGCGGAGCCGCGGCATCCGGTCGGCATGCCCGGGTCGACCGGGTGGGCCGGATGGGCCGGGTGCGATCGGCGGGTTCCCTCTGTTCGCGGACACCCGGGCCTCCTTCGACGGGTTGCTGAGCGGTGGCGGAGGTGTCGTTGCCGCCGGACCGCAGATGGCCGGCAGCGGAAGTGACACTTTCGCAGCGCTCGTCGCTGATAGGAGCAAAGAGATCGCGCCATGTGTCCGAAACCGGCTGCGTGAGAGTAACCGCATTTACGCTGACATGACAGACCATATGTCATAAAAAATTAATTACGAAATCTTTATGAAGCATCTCCCGAACGCGGTGCTTCGTCCGTGGAGGTGCCCGTCCCACTGCACGCTGCCGACCGATGTACGGTGCTCGGCGGGGAAGGTGACGCGACCCGACCGGTTGAGCGCGGCCCTGGGCATCGGGAGCCTGCTGCTGCCCAAGCCATCCGAGCCACCGCTCGGGGCATCGCCGCCCGTCGGCCTCGTGGGCCTCCCCCCCGGCCGCTCAGCGGGTCCTCACGACGGGGGCCACGCACCGGAGCCGTCGCCGAACCGTAAGCTCCTCCTCCCCACCCAGCCCTGCCCCTCTTGCCCCGTGTTGGAGACCCCGTGCACCCCACCCGCAAGGCGGCCGTGACGGCCACCGCCCTCCTGGCCGCGGCCACTATCACCGTCGTTGCCGGCTGCGAGAGCGGTTCCACCACCGCCGAATCCGCCGCCGCGTCACCCAGCGGCTCGTCCAGACCCGGCTGCCCCACCGTCCTCGGCGAGGCCAAACGGGCCGTCAAGGCAGCCGAGGACGTCAACGCCCCCTGGACCGGACCGACCAGCGGACCCGGGGCTGTCCCCGACAAGACCATCGTCTACATCGCCCAGACCCTGACCAATCCCGGTGTCGAGGGCGTCGCCAAGGGTGTTCAGGAAGCCGCCGACGTCATCGGCTGGCGCGTCCGCACCATCAACGGCCAGGGCACGACCGCCGGAATCAAGGCCGCCTTCGACGAGGCCCTCGCCCTCAGACCCGACGGCATCGTCATCGGCGGCTTCGATCCCACGTCCACCGGCGAGCAGGTCAAGCAGGCGGACGCCGCCGGCATCCCGCTGATCGGCTGGCACGCCGTCGCCGCCCCCGGTCCCAGCGAGAAGCCGAAGCTGTTCAGCAACATCACCACAAGGGTCGAGGACGTGGCGAAGATCAGCGCCGACTGGATCATCGCGCGGTCCAACGGCCGTGCGGGCGTCGTCCTGTTCACCGACGCCTCGATCCCCTTCGCCAAGCGCAAGTCCGATCTGATCAAGAAGAAACTCGACACCTGCTCCGACGTCAAGCTGCTGAGCTACGAGAACATCCCCATCCCGCAGGCGGGTAGCCGCACCATAGAGAGAGTCTCCTCCCTGGCCGCCCGCTTCGGCGACAGATGGACCCACTCCGCTGCCATCAACGACCTGTACTTCGACCACGCCGGCCCCGCCCTGCACGCCGCCGGCAGAGAGGGTGCGGGCGCCCCGTTCAACATCGGGGCCGGTGACGGTGACCCATCGGCCTTCCGGCGCATCAACAGCAGGGAGTTCCAGGCCGCCACCGTGCCCGAGCCGCTGTCCGAACAGGGCTGGCAGATCATCGACGAGTTCAACCGCGCGTTCGCGGGCAAGCCGGCCAGCGGCTACGTCGCCCCCGTTCACATCATCACCGCGGCCAACAGCGGCGGCGCACTGTCCTGGGACTCCGAGAACTACCGCAAGGCCTACCGCAGGGTCTGGGACAACTGAAGCGCTCTCCCTCGTAAACGAGCAAGAGCAGTACCCAAACTCCCCAACTCCCGTACGACCACCCGCCGTTGACGACGACAGCGCCCCGCTGATCCAGGGGGCGCTGTTCGCCTCTCCGGGAGTCCGGAACCTCAGCCGTGCTTGCAGCGGCCTGTCCCCGTCTCTTCGGCCCCACAGCCCGCGTTCGCCAGCACAAGTACGAACTTCCACGGCTCCAGCAACGCTTTCGGACGGCTCTGCCTGCTCATGGCGATCAGAGCGTGGGGCTTCCTGTGCATCGGGTGTGTTCCTTCCCCGGATTCGTCGGGACGGAATCAGTGGCGTGTCTTGCCGATCGCACTGGAACAGAGCTAGTGGTCATCAGTACATAATCGCTACCGTTCGAACATCAGCGAAGCGAAACGTTCACGGCCGAACAGATCATCTTGGTGAGAGAGGGCTCGATGACGGACGACCGGCCCTTCGCTCTGCAGCGCAGGGAATGCCTCATGGACGAGCTGCGCAGGCACGGCGCCGTACGGGTCCGCGACCTCGCACAGCTGCTCGCAGTCAGCGAACTGACCGTACGGCGCGACATCGCCGCCCTGGCCGCCCGCGGCCTGCTCACCAAGGTGCACGGGGGTGCCACCCTCCCGACCGAGCTCGACCCGGCCCCGGCGCGCCGGCACCGCCCCACGGCGACGGCTTTGACCGTCGGTATGGTCGTGCCCTCCCTGGACTACTACTGGCCGCAGGTCGTCAGCGGCGCGCGTGCGGCCGCCGCCGCACTCGGCGTCCAGCTCCAACTGCGCGGCTCCAGCTACGACCAGGCGGAGGACCGCCGCCAGATCAGCCGGCTGATCGAGGCCAAGGAGGTGCAGGGCTTGCTGCTGGCCCCCAACCTCGACGGTGAGGGCGTCGACGAGATGATCGACTGGATCGGCAACCTGCCGGTGCCCACGATCCTGGTGGAGCGGCAGATCAGCCACTGGACGCCGACTCCCCGCCAGCTGGAATGGGTACGCAGCGACCACTCGCTCGGCCTGGAGATGGCGGTGCGCCACCTGTATGAACACGGTCACCGCAGGATCGGGCTGTTGCTGTCCAGGGGCAGCCCGACCTCGGCACACCTCGCCCAGGGCTGGTACAAGGCCTGCGCGGAACTCGACCTGCCCGACGACTTCGTCGTGCGCAAAGGGGTGGCTCTCTACGAACCGGACCACCGGGAGACCATCAAGGCCATCCTGGACAGATGCCGCAGATCCCGGATCACCGCACTGATCGTGCACAGCGACCCTGACGCCATCTCCGTCGCCCAGTACCTCACCGAGCAGGGGGTCGCGATCCCGGACGACATCGCCCTGGTCGGCTACGACGACGAGGTCGCCCATCTCGCGCAGCCGGCGATCACGGCCGTCCGTCCGCCCAAGGCCCGCGTCGGCCGGGTGGCGGTCGAGACGATGGTCGCCAGGCTCATGGAGGGCAAGCGCCGCCCGGCGCAGCGTGTGCTCATCCTGCCGGAGCTGATCCTGCGCGAGTCCTCGGTCAAGAGGGCCGCGTCACTGTGACGTCAGCGCTCGCGGTGGGCGGATCAGACGGCCGCCGAAGGCGCGGCCGGCAGGTCAGCCCTCTGTCTCGCCGGCCGCCCAGTCACGGATGAGGCGGATCGTGCGCTCGATCCGCTCCTCGTGCAGATAGTGGCCCGTGCCGGGCCAGTGCTCGACGCGTGAGCCGGGCACCCGCAGCGTGCCACGCTCCCACTCGGCGGCCTTCGCGAACGTCCACACGGTCAGCGCGGGCTGCGTGCGACGGCGCAGATAGGCCTCACTGTGCGGGCGGACGCCCACGGCGCCGGGGTCGGTGTACATGCCCGCGTAGGCCTGGGCGACGACGTGGTCCGGTGTGCCGAGCATGGTGCGCATATGTGCGGTGCGCAAGCCGGGCGGGACCTGCGGCGAGAAGGCGTCGGCCACGACGGCGGCGGCCGCGTGGGCACCGCCCTTTCGGTACTCGGCGAGCCGGGCGGGGATCTGCTCGACCTCGGCACCGTGTGCGCCGTGGGCCGGGTCGAGGGCGATGACCGACCGTACGAAGTGCGGGTGGCGGACGGCGAGCAGATTGACGACCTGGCCGCCCATGGAGTGCCCGACGGCGGTCACCGGCCCGGCGCCCAGGACGCCGATCAGCGCGGCCAGATCATCCGCCATCGCCGTCGGTGTGTTGCCCTCCTCCGGCACCTCGGAGCGACCGTGGCCGCGCAGATCGGGAACGAGGACGCGGAACCGGTCGGCCAGTGCCTCGGCGTGCGGCGACCACTCCCGTCCGTCGCCGCCCCAGCCGTGCACCAGCAACAGCGCCGGGGCGTCGTCCGGGCCGAGGCTGGTGCAGAAGAGGCGGATGCGGCCGAGGCCGAGGAGTGTCATGAGCGGCTGTCCGGGGTGGTGCGGTAGGTGGCGTGGGTGAAGTCCGCGTGTACACCCGTACCGTCGAGGTCCTGGAC
>CAMLJW010000263.1 GCA_946480485.1 uncultured Streptomyces sp.
CGAGCACCGAAGTGCGCGATCACATGCTGGAGCTCTGCGAGGCGGAAACCGCGGGCAAGCTGCGCCGCCGCGCACGGAACGGCCACGCCGAGATGGTGGACCTGTTCACCCGGGTCCTCGACGTCGTCATGGTCCGCGTGCGCCCGCACGGCACCACGCCGAGCCGCCGCGCCCTGGGCGAGAGCCGCGAACCGCGCGGCCGGGTCCACCACCCCCTCGCCGTCCTTGGCCCGCACCAGCCGGGCGAACTCACGGAGGGTGAAAGCCCGGGACAGCGCCCGCACGGGAGACAGCCGCACAGCGGCCTCGCGATGCTCCGTCGCGGCTCCCAGCACCAGATCCGAGCACTCGACCATCTCGGCAACCAGTCGGCGGGAGACCTTCCCGGAGGGATCCACGCCACGCCCGACCAGGAAGGACGCGACCGCATCCGCCAGGGGCGTGCCCGGGACGGCGTGGGTGCCCGCACTACTGAGATGGATCACCCCTCGAGCCTCGAACAGCCGCTGCCCGAGGAGCAATTCGGCGAGAGGAGAGCGGTAGAGGTTGCCGGTGCACACGACGAGTACGCGAAATGCGGGCACACCCGCGCCGGGCGACGGAGAAGCAATAGGCCGGTGGATATGTGACATGCCATCCTTATTCATTCCGATCCCTGACTGAACGGGGACGATCGCGCCCGCAAAGGTGCCGGGTCGCCGCTCCCGGTGGGACGGTCAGGCATCACAGGGACCGTACGGCCGTACCGCGGCCCGCAATGGACGTACCAGCGGCTGGCGCAGCACGGTCGGGGCGAGGTCGGTGGGCCGCTCCAGCAAGTGAAGCACCAGGGTGCGGGTGGAGCGCGCGGGCAGCTCCATATCAAGGGTGTACACCGGATGGCCGAGCTCGGCGCCTTGGTTCAGCTGCGCGGGCCGACCGTCCAGGGTGGCCTTGGCCAGCGCCGCATCCTCACTGGCGAAGTACGAGACCAGCAGCCGGTTGTCGCCGGGCCGAGTGCGGTAGGGCGGCTGGTCCACCCGCTGGGTGACATAGGTGGGCAGCCCCGAGACCGGTGCCCGGTTGGTCAGGCGTACGGTCACGGTGACCTCCCGACCGGCCTCCGTGCAGCGGCCGGGTGCCCAGATCAGGCGGCGGTCGAGGTAGTAGTCCAGCTTGGTGCCCGCCGCGTTGTTCAGCACGAGGCCGGCCAAGGGGGCGGATCCTTCCGGCAGAGCGCCGCCGAACGGCCGGTCCCGCAGTTCACGCTGCTCGGCGGGGTGGGCGCTCCATACCTTGACGCGCCCGTCCTTCAACTGCCGTTGCATCTCGGCGAACAGGGCCGGCCGGCGCGCGGGACTGTCCGCGGCATTCAGCAGCCGCTTGGCGACGGCACGAGCCACGTCGATGAAGAACGCCTTGCGCTGCGGGTTGTCCTCGTAGAGCGCATAGCTGGTGCGCTGGGTGAGATCCACGACGTTGTCGGCGGTGACGGCGGTCCCGTCGGCCAGTACGGCGGAACCGGACGCGGCGAGCAGTCCGGACAGCGCCCCGGGATCGAGCGAGAACGCGCCGTCCACTTCCTTACCGGTGTGCGCCCGCCAGGCGGCGGCCCAGATACGGGCTGCGTAGGGGAAGTGCGGGCTGAGGTTGGTGTTGGCCCAGGTGCTGGTCGGAGCGCTGGGGCCGTAGAGCGCGGCGTATTCGGCTCCCAGGTCGACCGCCACATCGAGGTCGGACAGTTCGTTGTCATTTCCGAAATCCTCGAAGCGCAGTCGCCCCCGCTCTGCAGTGAGAACCGCGAACGCTCCGGGCAGCCCACCGGTTCCACGCGACTCGGCAGTGTTTTCGAACACCACCAGATACCGCCTCGGTCCGTCCGCTCCGAGCATCGGCGGCATCACACGGGCCGCAACGGCCGCGCCGTCGGTGACACCACTGAGCCCGTCCAGCTGTTCGGCGAACCGGGCGCGGGCGTGGTCCGCGGCGGGCAGCCATGTGCCGCGCGGCAGTTCGTCGACGTCGGTGCGTACGCCTGAGGCGCTGTGCGCGACCTGTTCGAGCACGGGAGCCGCGCGGCGCAGTGCCGCGAGGTCGAGGTGCCCGCCGTGGCTGCCCGTGGCGGCCGCGAGTTCGGCGGCGGTGCGCGCCAGTGGGGCCACCACCTCGCGGGTCAGCCGGTCGGAGGCTTCGGCGATACCGCGCGCAGTGCGCAACGGCCCCCCGAGAAGAGGGAGGCGCGTCGCGGAGTACCAGGCCGGACCGGTGGTGAGGTGGTGCGCTCGGGCCGCGTGTCCCGCGGCACCGCGCACAGCGGCCTCAGCGATCCGCTGCTGGGAGGCGGCGCCCGCGGAGGGCGCCGCCGTCTGCCTCCGCAGCGTCTCCAGACTCCGCTGGGCCGCCAGCAGTTCGTTGCGCGCGAGCACACCGGTGACGGCGATCCAGCCGGCACCGGCCAACAGCAGCCCGACGACGGCGCACACCGGCAGCAGCGCGCGGCGATCGCGCAGCGGGCCGGGGAGACGAAGCCGGCCGGGCAGGCGCAGGCGGGCCGGGCGGCCAACGGTGCGCGGGGCGCGGCTCCTTCGCAGGCGAGGCACTCTCATACGCCGGCCCCGCTCAGCCCTGTGCGGTGGCAGCTGCGTACGCGGCGCACCGTGGGCGCATACTCGGGCATCTGCTGTTCTCTTTCTGGTTGGTCTGGGGTTCGCCGGAGTCTGGCCACTTAGGGCGTGCTTCAAAGGTCCCGCCTGCCCCGCGGCGTCTGGCACGCACGCTCGCAGCGTTGTCGGGCTCGCCCCGATACGCACCAGACGCCGCGGGGCCCGCCCTTCGGCGGACGGCGCTACTTTCGAAACACGCCCTAGTAGGCACCGTTGCCGCGCAGCACGGCAGGCAAGGTCCGCAGGAGAATCACCAGGTCCCGCCTGACCGACCAGGTGTCGACGTATTCCAGGTCCAGGCGCAGGGCGTCCTCCCAAGCGAGATCGGACCGGCCGCTGATTTGCCACAGTCCGGTCAGCCCCGGCCGGACCTGCAGGCGACGGCGGGCCTCCCCCGTGAACGCCGAGTCCTCGGCCGGCAGCGGCCGGGGTCCCACCAGGGACATCTGCCCCTTCAGTACATTGACCAACTGCGGCAGCTCATCCACGGAATAACGGCGCAACCAACGCCCCACCGCGGTAACACGCGGGTCGTCCTGGATTTTGAACAGGTGCCCGTCCGCCTCGTTGCGGGCTGCCAGCGCCTCCCGCAACTCTTCGGACCCGACTCGCATCGTGCGCAATTTGACAACGTGGAACTCCTCGCCCCGCCAGCCTGTTCGTCGCTGGCGGAAGACAAGAGGCCCCGGCGTATCGACCTTCACGGCGACAGCGGCCACCAGGAGCATCGGCGCCAACAGCAGGAGCAGGACAGCGGCCCCCACCAGGTCGATAACGCGTTTGGCCGCCCGGCCTGCCCAGGGCGACTGCCGACACGGGGTCGGCCGGTGATGAGTCATCTCTCCAGCGGATACCGGCATTCCATACCTCTTCTACGCCAGAACGGGTGAAACGTGCCCTTCCATGAGGACTATGTACAACCTTGATGCCTCAATTAGCACATAACTGAGCAATAGATAGAAACACGACATCGACCTGAGCTTTGGCAATGACACTGCGACGTGCCACCGTCCGGCCTGGGGCGGCGTGGCCGAGAGGACCTGCATGCGTGCGGTAGTGACGGGCGGGGCCGGCTTCATCGGCTCTCACCTGTGCGAGCGGTTGCTTCACGAGCACCACGACGTGGTCTGCGTGGACAACTTCCTGACATCCAGCCCCGACAACGTCGAACATCTCATGGGCGACCGGCACTTCCAGTTGAATCACTGGGACATCACCCGGGGCCTGGACATGCCCGGCCCGGTGGACGCCGTGTTCCATCTGGCATCACCCGCCTCGCCCGCGGACTACCTGAAACTGCCCCTGGAGACGCTTCGTGTGGGGTCGGCCGGCGCCTGGCACTCCCTGGACCTGGCCGCCGCGAAGGGTGCCCGCTTTCTGCTGGCGTCGACCTCCGAGTCGTACGGCGACCCGCTGGTCCATCCGCAGCCCGAGAGCTACTGGGGCCACGTCAACCCAGTCGGCCCCCGCTCGGTGTACGACGAGGCGAAACGCTTCGGTGAGGCACTCACCATGGCCTACCGCAGAACCCGCGGCGTGGATGCCAAGATCGTGCGCATCTTCAACACCTTCGGCCCGCGGATGCGGGCGGACGACGGACGGGCCATCCCCACCTTCATCGGCCAGGCACTGCGCGGAGAACCGATCACCGTCACCGGCGACGGCAGCCAGACCAGGTCCCTGTGCTACGTCGACGACCTGGTCGACGGGTTGCTGCGGATGCTCGCGAGCGACCACGGCGGTCCGGTCAACCTCGGCAATCCCCACGAGGTCTCCATGCTCGAACTGGCCCAGTGGATCGGCAAACTGACCAAGGCGACCTCCGAGATCACGCTGATCCCCCGCCCTCAGGACGACCCGGAACGGCGGCGCCCGGACATCTCCCTGGCCCGCGAGCTGCTGGACTGGGAGCCCATGACTCCGGTGGAACGCGGCCTGTGCGACACCATCAAAGACTTCCGTCTCCGCCTCAAGTCCGAGGAACTCGCCGGACTCGGGAACCGGCGCGCCACCTCAGCGCTGAGCCACCAAGCGCGCTCATGACCGCCCCGACGAGTTCCCAGAGGGCGCGCACGGCCCCCACCGCCCCCGTGGTCGAGTGTCTCGGCGTGCCCATCACGGCTCACACCCGCGAGAGCGCGGCCCGGCACGTCCTGCACCTTGCCCACCGCAACCGCGAGGCACGCCGTGATCACGCCGACGGATCGGACGTCATGGGCGGCATCCGGCGTGGCAGCGACGTTCACCTCTCCAACGCCTACACGCTCTCCCTCGCGGACCAGAACACCGGACTCCACAGCCTGCTCCGCTCGGCCTCTCTGAACCTCCCCGACGGCCAGTCGGTCGTCTGGGCCAGCCGGCTCCTCCACCGCAGCACCGCCCTTCCGGGCACACGTGTATACGGGCCCGACCTCCTTCTGGACGTCTTCGCCCAGAGCCAGAACACCGACCTGCGGCACTACCTCCTCGGCTCCACGCCAGACGTACTGCAGGCGCTGCACCGGGAACTGGGTAGGCGCTTCCCCCGGGCACGGATCACCGGCACCTGCTCTCCGCCCTTCCGGCCGTTGACCGCCCATGAACTGCGGCAACAAGCGCAGGACATCCGTGCCGCGGGGGCAGACATCGTGTGGGTGGGGCTCGGCACCCCCAAACAGGATCGCTGGGCCGCCGACCTGTGCGCCGAACTGCCCGTGGTGGCCGTCGCGGTGGGCGCGGCGTTCGACTTCATCGCCGGCACCAAGCCGCAGGCACCACCCTGGATGCGGCACAACGGGCTGGAATGGGTGTTCCGTCTCGGCTGCGAGCCACGCCGCTTGTGGCGGCGATACCTGTTCGGCAACGCGCGTTTCATTCGTGGGCTCGTACGCCAGGCAACTCTCCCCGAGCGAAGGAACAGCAGGAACAGCAGGGGAGCCCACGGCACGGCCGATCGTCTGAATTCGGGCCGACTCGTCAGCCAGGGTCCCGGAGAATCCCCGCAGGCTTCCTAAGGTGCGGCCATGACGAACACCCAGGCCAAACCCTCGATGGGGGACCTGCAGGAGCGAGACCACGGAACCGGCCATGACTATGCCCAGGGCTCCCCGCATATCCGCCACCACACCCTGCGTGACCGGCTGATCGCTGACCTCCACACCCTGGTTCAAGAGGTCCTCGACCGGAATGGAACATGCCGGGTGCTCGAACTGGGAGCCGGGCACGGCACCTTCACCGACCACCTGGTGGCCGCGGGTGCTCAGGTCACAGTGACGGAGATGAGTGAGCCGAGTGTTCGGTTTCTCCAGTGCCGCTTCCACCGCAATCCGAACGTCACCGTGCTGTACGACGAGGACGGCACCGCGGCCGGCCGAGTCGGGCCCGTCGACGCCGTGGTCTGCCTCTCGGTCCTGCACCACATCCCGGACTACTTGGGCTGCGTCAGGCAACTCGTCGAGCGCATCGTTCCCGGCGGTGCGTTCCTCAGCACTCAAGATCCCCTGTGGTACCCACGCCGGTCACGGGTGTCCATGGGGCTGGACCGCAACGCGTACTTCCTCTGGCGGCTCGGTCAGGGACACCTCCGCCGCGGCCTCGCCACCCGGCTGCGCCGACTGCGCGGCATCTACGACCACGCCAACGAGGCCGACATGGTCGAGTACCACGTCGTCCGCGACGGAGTGGACGAGGAGGCTCTGCGGGCTCTGCTCACACCGGCTTTCAAAGCGGTGGAGGTCCAGCGGTACTGGTCCACCCAGTCGGGACTGCTGCAGGCCGTCGGAGAGCGGTTCTGCCCGCCGACGACCTTCGGCCTCGTCGCCAGAGAACGCCGGTGACGCACCGGGTACGCCCAGCTGCGCTCCGCCCGTCCGGCACCTGCCCGCCGGCAGGTGCCGGAGCAACGCAGCCGCACCTTAACGAAAGCACGTTTCTCACCAGCCGAGGGGATGCGCAATGAACGCTTCACCTGACGGGCCCGACCTGCCTGACAGGAGTGAGGGCCACCAGGAGTCCGTCAGAACGCGAAGCCTGCGCATCGTCCTCGTTGCGTACGCCTGTGACCCGAGCCGGGGTACCGAGCCGGGCATGGGATGGGCGTGGGCGGAGGCACTCGCGCAACGCGGGCACACCGTGGAGCTGCTGACGTACCCGCACAACGACAACATGCGGCACATCACGCGGCGACTTGAGGACCTCGGACCGGCAGGCCGCCGTATCACCCCTCATTTCGTCCGAGAACCCACATGTCCCCGATGGGTACGCCTGATGCCAGAACCCGTGCGCCGTCAGACCTCGCAGTTCGTGCGCTACGACGGCTGGCAGCGCCGTGCGCTGGCGCACGCGCGCCGACACGGACTCGCCCAGGCGGACCTGGTGCACCATGTCTCCTACGGCTCCCTGGTGGGCGGCAGCGCGCTGCGGCACCTGGGACCGCCCCTGGTCTTCGGCCCCGTGGGCGGTGGCCAGACAGCTCCCCGCAGCCACCGCCGCTACTTGGGTTCCGCCTATCGCCAGGAGGCGCTGCGGGAGGTGCTGTGGGTACGTGGCCTCAGCCTGCGCCCCTCGTGCCGGGCCACTGTCCGTGAGGCCGCCCTCGTGCTCACCACCAACCGTGACACCGCGCGCCGGGCCCGCCTCCTCGGCCGCGCGGACACCCGCATGATGCTGAGCGACGGCGTACCCGACGGCCTGGTGGGAAAGTCCGCGGAAGGGGAACCGAAAGGGAAACCTGAAGGGGAACCTGAAGGGGAACCGGAAGGTCACGTCCGCCCGCCGACCGT
>CAMLJW010000264.1 GCA_946480485.1 uncultured Streptomyces sp.
CGGTGGCGGGGGGGGCGGCGTTCGTCCTGGTCCAGCAGGAGGATGACAAGGGCGGTGACAACACCGCGACGGGGAAGGGAACGTCGTCGGCCCCGGCCCCGACTCCCGGTACATCGGCCACGGGCGTTGCCAAGGGCGCGCCCGCCTACGCGGGGGACAAGATCGACCGCACGCTCTGGGACTCGGCCACGAACGCGTGCAACCTGCCTGCCGAAGAGAGACCGGTGAGCGACAAGTTCCTGACGTCTGTCTCCGACCCCGATGATCCCGAGCCCAAGGACCCGGCAAGCGCCACGTTCGGCGACAAGGTGAAGATCGGGTTCGCCGATCTGCATCCGTCCGCCGAGGACACCGAAGGGCCGTACTACGTCACCGTCAGCGTCAAGCCGCCGCACGGGATCGACCCGAGCACCAAAAAGCCCATCGAGGGGCAGCTCGGTGACAACGTGAGCAGCGGCTACACCAGCAAGCCCCTCGACCTGTTCGGCGGCAAAGGTCCGGGCGACTGGAAATCCGTCACGTACCCCGACGACTTCCGCTCCTGGGTCGAGGGCAAGGCGTACCCGGCCATCCCGCTGGCCAACGACCCCGGAGACTGGACCGTGCAGTTCCACCACATCCGGACGCCCGACGACTACAAGAGCGTCATCTGCACCGGGTTCAGGGCGATTACGCCATTGTCGCCGGAACGGCATTGAACAGCGCCTGTATGGGGGAAGGTTGAGCCGTGCGGAAAGTATGGGTGGCAGCAGGCGTCGCGTCCGGGCTCGGGCTGAGCTTCGTGATGCTGCTCGTCGTCGGGGTGTACATCACTGCCGGGAACCTCGCCAACGGCGGGGGCAGGGGGAGTGTCGGGCTCGCCAAGGGTGCCGTGCCGGCCACCTACCAGACGCTCGTGCAGAAGTGGGGCAACCTGTGCCCCGCCATCAACCCGGCGCTGCTCGCCGCCCAGCTCTACCAGGAGAGCGGTTGGGACCCGGACGTCGTCAGCCACGCCGACGCGCGCGGCATCGCCCAGTTCATCCCCGGCACCTGGGCCGCCCACGGCGTTGACGGGGACGGGGACGGCGACCGGGACATCTGGGATCCCAGTGACGCGATTCCGTCGGCCGCTTCGTACGACTGCGAACTCGCCAGGTACGTGAAGGACGTGCCGGGGGACGTCACCAACAACATGCTGGCGGCCTACAACGCGGGCGCGTACCGCGTCATAAAGTCGGGCGGGGTGCCGGCGATCAGCGAGACGCGGAACTACGTCAAGACGATCCGCACCCTGGAGAAGAGCTTCGCCAAGCCGGTGACCCGCGTCGATCCCACGCGGCAGGCCGCCGGCGCCATCGCCTACGCCCAGAAGAAACTCGGCACCCCCTACCTGTGGGGCGGTAACGGCACCGCTGACCACGGCGGACGGTTCGACTGCTCGGGGCTGACGAAGGCCGCGTACAAGAGTGTGGGGATCGAGCTGCCGCGGGTCGCGAACGATCAGTACAACGCCGGGCCGCACCCGCAGCGGGAGGAACTGCTGCCGGGCGATCTGGTGTTCTTCTCCGACGACCTCCGCAATGCGCGGGCCATCCGGCATGTGGGGATCTATGTGGGCGGCGGGTACATGATCAACGCCCCGCGTCCGGGCGCCGTGATCCGGTTCGACCCGATTGACACGCCCGACTACTTCGGGGCCACCCGGGTCACCGAAGAGGGCGCGAAGGCGCTGCCTACGCAGGTCTGAACTGACCGGACCCTTCCGCTACCGTCTGTTACAGTCAGCCCCTGAGCTGCGGGGATGTATCTCTCTTCGATAACGTCTGCGTGGTCATTCGGTGAGTGTGGAACGTAGAGAAGGAGACTGTGCGTTCCTGGTGAGGTAGCCGACCACACGGGGGTTGATGGCGCGGCGCACCGGCGAGGTGCGCCCGGAAGATGACGACGAAGGGGCCGCAGCACCATGGCTGGACTCGCTGATTCCGGGGCGAACCCCGACGTCGAACTGCTCTACGACATCAATGGTCTCGCCAAGGACGCGCCGCACTGGTTCGACCGGATCATGGAGTTCGTGGGTGAGTGGGGACTCCTGCTCGCCATGCTGCTGCTGGTGGTCTGGTGCTGGTGGACGGTGCGGCGGCGCGGCGGCGAGGACGCCGCGTCCTCGGTGGCCGCGCTGGTGTGGGCGCCGCTCGCGGCAGGCATCGCGGTGCTGGTGAACGTGCCGATCCGCGGCTTCGTGGAGCGGCCCCGGCCCTTCAACGACCACGAGGGGCTCGAGGTCCTCATCGGCGGCAAGACCGACTACTCGTTCGTGAGCGACCACGCGACACTCACGATGGCGATGGGTGTCGGCCTGTTCGTCGCGAACCGGAAGTTCGGGCTTGTGGGGATTGCGCTCGGCCTGCTCGAAGGGTTCTGCCGGGTCTACATGGGCGTGCACTATCCGACGGACGTCATCGGTGGGTTCGCCCTGGGAACGGCCGTCGTGCTGCTGCTCTCCCCGCTCGCCATGGCGCTGCTCACACCTGTGACAAGGGCTGTGGAGCGGTCGCCGAGGGTCGGATGGCTGGTTCGTGCTCGGGGTTTTTCTCCTCGGGGGGAGGAGAAGGCGGGTCCCGAAGCGGGGGCGGAGACGGGAACTGAGGCGCGGGATCTCGCCGCGTAGGCCCCGCGGCTGGGGGCTAGGGCTGGGGTCGGGGCTGGGCCGGCGCTGTTGTTGCGGGTTCCGGCGGGCCACGAGGCGAGGTAGAGCGCCGGCGTGCGCGAGTGCCGGTGCCCGCGCCGCGCAGCGCCCAGAAGAGGCCGATGTTCCCGCGGGAGTCTGCGGTGAGCTGTTTCGGCCGTGACGAGCGGCGGGTCGGCCCGTACGCGCGAGACCACGCCGTGGCCGGATGCTGCCGGGGGTTGAGGAGATGTGGGCACTTTCGTGTGTTCTCCTCGTGAACATTCCCTGACCTCACCGCACTGACGGCAGCGGTTCACCCTCCGTTCACTCACGGCCTTCGGTCGCTTCACCTGGTCTGCCTAATTTCGGCCTTACCTGGTGTGTGGCACGCCGTGCACGACGTGCTCGCACAGGCGACAACCGCAGTCTTCGAAGGGTTGGCACGGGTACGGAACCCGGCCGATCGCGGCCCCCAGGGCTGATACACACCTCGCACGCCGCCAACGGACGGCGGCTCTTGGAAGGAACACCCGAAAAGTGAAGCTTCAGCGCAAGAACCGGCGGGCCCTCGTCCTCGGCGCTCTCGCCGTCTCCGGCGCCCTGGCCCTCACGGCGTGCGGCTCGGACGACACCAGCACCAGTGGCGGCAGCGGGTCCCAGACCGCCGCCAAGGCCGGCGACATCGATTGCGGCGACGCCAAGGGCCAGCTGCTCGCCAACGGTTCGTCCGCACAGGCCAACGCCATCCAGGCCTGGGCCAAGGCCTACACGGCCGAGTGTAAGGACGTGCAGGTCAACTACAAGCCCGAGGGTTCCGGCGCCGGCGTCACGGCGTTCCTTCAGGGCCAGGTCGCCTTCGCCGGTTCGGACTCCCCGCTGGAGGCCGAGGAGATCGCCGAGTCCAAGAAGGTCTGCAAGGACAGTCAGGCCATCGACCTGCCCATGGTCGGTGGCCCGATCGCTGTCGGCTTCAACGTCCCGGGTGTCGACGCCCTGGTCCTGGACGCCAAGACGCTGGCCCAGATCTTCGACAGCAAGATCACCAACTGGAACGACCCGGCGATCGCCAAGCTGAACCCCGACACGAAGCTTCCCGACCTCAAGATCCAGGCCTTCCACCGCTCGGACGACTCGGGCACCACGGACAACTTCACCAAGTACCTGAAGGCCGCCGCCCCGAGCGACTGGAAGTACGAGGGGGGCAAGGCCTGGGAGGCCGAGGGCGGCCAGTCCGCGCAGGGCTCCTCCGGCCTCGCCCAGCAGGTGAAGCAGACCTCCGGCGCGATCTCCTACTTCGAGCTCTCCTACGCCAAGGACGGCATCAAGACCGTCGACCTGGACACGGGTGCCGCCAAGCCGGTCAAGGCCGACGTCGACAACGCCACCAAGGCCATCTCCGAGGCCAAGATCGTCGGTACGGGCAACGACCTCGCACTCGAGCTGAACTACACGACCAAGGCCGAGGGCGCCTACCCGATGGTCCTCGTGACGTACGAGATCGTCTGCGAGAAGGGCAACAAGGCCGAGACCCTCGCGGCCACCAAGTCCTTCATGACCTACATCTCCGGCCAGGACGGCCAGGACTCCCTCAAGGCCCTGGACTACGCGCCGATCCCGGCCGAGATCAACACCAAGGTCCGCGACGTGGTCGCGAAGCTCAGCTGACCCAGAGTGCGGTCCACACCCTCGCCGGTGTGGACCGCACCGTCCGGTGCACCGCCGCTTGGAGCCGCAGGGGATCGCCTCCCCGAGGCTCCGCAGACCGGAGAACCCCCATGGATATATCGACGCAGTCAACCCCCCCACCCGCACCCACCGGGCAACCCCCCACGGCCGAGACCGAACGCGGCGCGGCCCGCGGCGCCACCCGTCCCGGTGACCGGATCTTCCTCGGCCTGTCCCGGGGCGCCGGCATCCTGCTTCTGGTGATCATGGCTGCCATCGCGGCCTTCCTCACCTACCGCGCCTCGCTCGTCCTGACCAAGAACGAGGGCGACTTCCTCACCACCTTCGAGTGGAACACCAACGAGAACCCGCCGGTCTTCGGCATCGCGGTCCTCGCCTTCGGCACGGTCGTCTCCTCGGTCATCGCCATGGTCATCGCGGTCCCCATCGCCGTCGGCATCGCGCTGTTCCTCACGCACTACGCGCCGAAGAAACTCAGCAGCCCCATCGCGTACGTCATCGACCTGCTGGCCGCCGTGCCCTCGATCGTGTACGGCCTGTGGGGCGCCCTCTTCCTGGTTCCGCACCTGACCGGCCTGTTTGCCTGGCTTGACCAGTACTTCGGCTGGACCGGCGTCTTCGAGTGGCACGGCGGTGCCGCGCGCACCCTGCTCACCGTCAGCATCCTGCTGGCGATCATGATCCTGCCGATCATCACCAACGTCAGCCGCGAGGTCTTCCGCCAGGCGCCGTTGATGCAGCAGGAGGCCGCCCTGGCGCTCGGCGCCACCCGCTGGGAGGTCATCCGCATGTCGGTGATCCCCTTCGGCCGCTCCGGTGTCATCTCCGCCTCGATGCTGGGCCTCGGCCGTGCGCTCGGCGAAACCATGGCCGTGGCCACGGTCCTGTCACCCAGCTTCACCATCAACGCCAGCCTGCTCGACCCGGGCGGTGGCACCTTCGCCCAGAACATCGCCGCCAAGTTCAGCGAGGCGAGTGAACAGGGCCGTGACGCGCTCATCGCCTCCGGCCTCGTGCTCTTCATCATCACGCTGCTGGTCAACGGCGCGGCCCGCGCGATCATCGCCCGCCGCAAGGAGTACTCGGGGGCCAACGCATGAGCAACACGATCATGGACAAGACGCCTTCGCTCCGTTCCGCGCGCCTTCCGGGCTGGTCCCCGTGGGCGATCGCCCTCGGCTCCGCCGTCGTGGGCGCCGGCATCGGAGTCGGTGCCGGACTGAGCAGCCGTGTCCAGTGGGGCCTGATCGCCGCACTCCTGTTCGTCCTCGCCTCGTACGTCCTCGCCGCCAAGGTCGAGGGCCGACGTCAGGCGAAGGACCGCGTCGCGACCAGTGTCGTATGGGTCGCCTTCCTGCTCGCCGTGATCCCGTTGGTCTCCCTGATCTACGAGACCGTCGCGCGCGGGGTGAAGGTGCTCGACCCCTACTTCCTGACGCACTCGATGGGCGTCATCGCCGACTACGAGCCCGGCGGCGGCATCTACCACGCCATCATCGGTACTTTGGAGCAGGTGGGCCTGGCCACCCTGATCTCCGTGCCGATCGGTCTGTTCACCGCGATCTACCTGGTTGAGTACGGTCGAGGGAAGCTCGCGAAGGCCGTCACCTTCTTCGTCGACGTCATGACCGGTATTCCGTCGATCGTCGCGGGTCTGTTCATCCTCAGCTTCTGGATCCTGATCCTCGGCTTCAGCTACTCAGGCTTCGCCGGGTCGATGGCCCTGTCCATCCTGATGATTCCGGTGGTGGTCCGTTCCACCGAGGAGATGCTCAAACTCGTCCCGAACGAGCTGCGCGAGGCATCGCTCGCGCTGGGCGTCCCCAAGTGGCGCACGATCCTCAAGGTCGTCCTGCCGACGTCGATCGGCGGCATCACGACCGGTGTGATGCTGGCGATCGCCCGTATCGCCGGCGAGACCGCCCCCGTGCTGCTCCTCGTCTGGGGCAACCCGCTCATCAACTCGGACCCGTTCAACGGCCCCCAGTCCTCGCTGCCGCTGTACATCTACCAGCAGTACCAGCAGAGCGGCGGCAGCCCGGCGGCGTACGACCGTGCCTGGGCGGCGGCTCTCGTGCTGATCGCCTTCATCATGATCCTCAACCTCGCGGCCCGCGGCATCGCCCGCTGGAAGGCCCCGAAGACCGGTCGCTGACGCGGCCATAAGCGACCAGACTGAACCCCGCGAAGGAAGCAGTGATCCCATGGCCAAGCGCATCGATGTAAGCGGTCTGTCCGCCTACTACAGCTCCCACAAGGCAATCGACGACATCTCCATGACGGTCGAGCCCCGCTCGGTGACGGCCTTCATCGGACCGTCCGGCTGCGGCAAGTCGACCTTCCTGCGCACGCTGAACCGTATGCACGAGGTCACGCCCGGTGGGTCTGTCGAGGGCAAGGTGCTGCTGGACGGCGAGGACCTGTACGGGTCGGGGGTCGACCCCGTCGCCGTCCGCCGTACGATCGGCATGGTCTTCCAGCGCCCCAACCCCTTCCCCACGATGTCGATCTTCGACAACGTGGCGGCGGGGCTCCGGCTCAACGGCTCGTACAAGAAGTCCGAGCTGAACGACGTGGTCGAGAAGTCCCTCAAGGGTGCGAACCTCTGGAACGAGGTCAAGGACCGTCTGAACAAACCCGGTTCGGGCCTGTCGGGCGGCCAGCAGCAGCGTCTGTGCATCGCTCGCGCGATCGCGGTGGAACCGCAGGTGCTGCTGATGGACGAGCCCTGCTCGGCGCTCGACCCGATCTCCACGCTCGCGATCGAGGACCTGATCGGTGAGCTGAAGGGGCGCTTCACGATCGTCATCGTGACGCACAACATGCAGCAGGCGGCCCGTGTCTCCGACCGCACCGCCTTCTTCAACCTCTCGGCCGTCGGGCAGCCCGGCAAGCTGATCGAGATCGACGACACGGAGCGGATCTTCTCCAATCCGTCGGTCCAGGCGACGGAGGATTACATCTCGGGACGCTTCGGCTGATCCCTGGCGTCCAAGAACCCCTCGTGGTGCTGCATGGCGGTGCCACCGCGAGGCCGATAGGGCCCGCCCCCGGCTCCCGG
>CAMLJW010000265.1 GCA_946480485.1 uncultured Streptomyces sp.
GCCGACGTCCCGGTTGTCGAAGCGCAGGACGTGGAAGCCCGCGTCGGCGAGTTGCCGGCACAGAGCGGCGCGCCAGCCGAGCATGTGGGCCCCGAGGCCCTGGATCAGCAGCAGCGGGGGGTGGCCGGGATCGCCGAAGGTGTCGTAGCAGAGCGACACCCGGGTGGGCGTGGTGATCATGGTCATGGACGGTTCCGTTCGGTTATGGGATCGAGCGGATGCACATTGGCCATCGCGCCGGCGACCAGGGCGCACGCGGGACGATGAACAGTGAGCCGTAGCCGCCGAGGCTGAGAGTGAGCAGGCGATGTGAGGAGCGGCTCAATTGGCACGACTTGGTCTCTTCCGGGAATCGTGCTGGAGCGCTCCAGATCGCGTGGTCGGAGACGCGACGGACACGGGAAGACCGGCCGCCACCTCCGTCGGCGCAGTGCTGAGTTCCTGCCACCGGTGACAGGCGACGGTCGTGCCTGCCGGGGTCTGTTCGAGCGGTGGCCGTTCGGCGTGGCACAGCGGGGCCGCGTGTGGACAGCGGGTGGCGAAGGGACATCCCTCGGCGGAGACGGGGCCGGAGTTGTCACCCGTGCGCACGCGGCGCAGGCGGCGTTCTGCTTGGCGCACCGGGTCCGGGACGGGCGCTGCTTCGTGCAGGGCCCTGGTGTAAGGGTGCATCGGCGTGGCGTAGACCATCTCGGCGGGGCCCTGCTCCATGATCTGTCCGCGGTACAGGACCATGATGCGGTGCGACAGGTGCCTGACGACGTCCAGGTCATGGGCCACGAACAGGTAGCCGAGTGCGAACTCGTCCTGCAGCTCCCGGAGCAGGTTGAGCACCTGGGCCTGGACCGAGAGGTCCAGCGCGCTGACCGGCTCGTCGCAGATCACCAGCCGCGGTTGTGCGACGAGAGCCCGGGCGATGGCGATACGTTGCCGCTGGCCGCCGGAGAAGCTCGACGGGTGACGGTCCGCAGCCCTCGCGGGAAGTCCGACCCGCTCGAGCATGGCGATGACCCGGTGTCGGACCTCGTCTCCGGCCAGTTTCTCCGCCCGCAGCGACTCGCCCAGCGTCTGAGCGACGGTCCGGGTCGGGTTCAGCGAGCTGTACGGATCCTGGAAGATCACTTGCAGGTCGCGGCTGAGCTCACGGCGCCGTTTGTGGTCGGCTCGGGTGATGTCCTCGCCCGCGAACTCGATCTGGCCGTCGGTCGGCGACACCAGGCCGAGCACGGCCCGGCCGATGGTGGTCTTGCCGGAGCCGGATTCGCCCACGACGCCCAGCGTCTCCCGTTCGGCCACGGAGAAGCTCACCTGGTCGACGGCTCGCTGGACGGGTGAGCCGTGGCCGCGGCGGAAGTGCACCGACAGATCGCGGACTTCGAGGAGGTTTGTCTCGTCGTTCACGACACACCTTCGATCTGGTGGGCGTAGAGGCAGCGGGCCTCGTGGGAGGCGCCGATCTCGAGGAGGGGGATCTCGCCGCTGCCGCACTGCTCGGTGGCGCGCGCGCATCTCGGCTGGAAGTGGCAGCCCTGCGGCCACGAGCCCGGCATGGGGACCGCACCCGGGATGGTGGGCAGCACCGCCGAGCCGTGCTGGTTGTGCGGGTTCGAGGCGAGCAGTGCCCGGGTGTAGGGGTGGTGCGGGTTGCCGAACAGCTCTTTCACGCCGGCGCGTTCGGTGATCTGGCCGGCGTACATCACCACGACCCGGTCGCACATGTCGGCGACCACACCCAGGTCATGGGTGACCAGCATGATCGCCATGCCACGGTCGCGCTGAAGCGTGCGCAGCAGATCGAGGATCTCCACCTGGATGGTGACGTCGAGGGCGGTGGTCGGCTCGTCGGCGATCAGGAGCTTCGGTTCGCCGGCCAGGGCACGCGCGACGACGACGCGCTGGGCCATGCCGCCCGACAGCTCGTGCGGGTAGCGGCGAGCCACAAGATGGGGCTCGGGAAGCTGCACCTGTTCCAAGAGCTCGACGGCGCGTCTCCTGGACTTGGCCCGGCTCATTCCGGTGTTGATCCGGACGGCTTCGGCGAGTTGCCAGCCGATCCGGAAGGCGGGATCGAGCGCGACCATCGGTTCCTGGGAGACGTAGCCGATCTCGGTACCGCGGACAGCCTGGAGTTCGGACTCCGACAGGACCGCAAGGTCCCTGCCGTCGAAAAGGACGTGTCCGGAGTCGATCCGTCCGCCGCCACCGAGCAGCGCGATGATGGCGAGGGCTGTCGTGGTCTTCCCGCAACCGGACTCGCCGACGACTCCGACGGTCTCTCCGCGGGCGATGTCGAAGGTCACCCCGTCGACCGCACGGATGGGGCCGGTGGGCGTGGCGTAGGACACTGTGAGGTCACGGACCGAGAGCAGGCTGTCGTTCGTGCTCGCGGGAACGACGGCAGCGGCTCGCGTGGGCGTGCGTCGGTGCTTGTCGTTGAGCGGGAGGGCGGACTTCGGGGACCAGCCCTCTGTGCTGGCGTCTCTGACCGCGTCGCCCAGAAGTCCGAACGCCAGAATCGTCAGCGCGATCGCCAGGCCGGGCGGCCAGATCAACCAGGGCTGCTGGAAGAGGGCGCTGACCCCGTCGGCGACCATGCCTCCCCAGCTGGGCTCCGGAGGCGCGGCAATGAGGGCGAGGAAGGCCAGCCCGGTCTGCACCAGCAACGCAGTTGCTGCCAGCAAGGACGCCTGCACGATGATGGGTCCCATGACCCGCGGCAGCACGTGTCGGGTGATGATGTAGGTCCGCGACATGCCCGACACCCGGGCGGCGGCGACGTAGAGCTGTTCGCGCACCGGCAGTGTCGCGGCTCGTACGACGCGCACAAGGCCCGGGGCGGCCAGGACACCGAGCGTCACCATCGCGGCCGGCACGCTCTGTGGGAAGACCGACAGCACGACGATGGCCAGGATGATCGCCGGCAGCGACAACACGAGATCCGCCAGCCAGATGATCGCCCGGTCGGCCTTGCCGCCGACGTAGCCGGCCACGAGCCCGATGGGGATGCCCAGCGCCAGGACGACCGCCATCGCCTCGACGACGCCCACCAACGTGCCCCGGGTTCCCACCAGCAGTCGCTGCAGGACATCGCGGCCCAGGCTGTCGACGCCAAGGGGGTGGCCGGCGCTCGGGCCGTGCAGGGCGGTTGCGAGATCGCCGGCCCTTTCGGTCCCCACGTGTGGCATCAGCATCGGGGCGGCGATGGCGATCACGACGAGGATCGCCAGGTAGGCCAGGCACACGACGGCCAGCGGGCGTCGCAGCAGACGGCGCACGAAGCGGGGGGTCACGGAGGGCGATGCCGACGGTTCGGCACCGGCCACGGTCACAGTCATGCTGTGCTCACTCTCGGGTTGAGCAGCCCATAGGCGAGATCGACCGACAGGTTGACGATGATGACCACCACGGTGAAGATCACCGCGACCGCCTGGACCGTCGGGATGTCGTGGGCCAGGGCCGAACCGACGACGAGCGAACCAAGGCCCGGTACGGAGAAGACGTTCTCGATGAGAACCGCGGCGCCCAGCAGGCCGACGGTCTGGATACCCAGGACGGTGACGACCGGGATGGCGGCGTTCTTGAGGGCATGCCGATAGATCAGTGAAGTTCGGGAGACCCCGTTGGCGGCGGCCATCCTGATGTACTCGCTTCCGAGCACGTCGAGCATGGATTCCCGGGTCTGCTTCATGACGGCGGCAACGGAGCCGAGGGAGAGTGCGGTCACCGGCAGCACCAGCGATCGGGCCCAGTCCTGGGGCGATTCGGTGAACGGCACGTACCCGAGCGCGGGGAACCACTCGAGCTTGATGGCGAAGACGACGACCAGCACGGAGCCGACCCAGAAGACGGGCAGTGCCCAGCTGAGGAGAGCGAGCGCGTCGACCGCCCTGCCGATCGCTCCACCACGGACGGCACTGAACACGCCGAGGCTGACGCCGGCCACGACGCTCACGAGCAGTGAGCCGGCGATGAGGGACATGGTGACGGGCACTCGACTCGTGATCGATTCCAGGACCGGGCTGCCGTTGGTGATCGAATCGCCGAAGTCACCCGAGACCGCCTGGGTCAGCCAGTGCCAGTACTGCTCGTAGACCGGGAGGTCGAGCCCGAGTTGCCGGCGCAGCGCTTCGTACTGTTCCGGTGTGCCATTGACTCCGAGGATCTGGCGTGCGGCATCTCCCGGGGTGAGCGACAGCAACAGGAAGTTGAAGCTCGACACGACCAGCAGCAAGGGGACTGCCGTCAGCATCCGGCGGGCCAGCAGCGAGGTCAGCCTGCCACCTCCGGCGCCGCGTCTGCGGATGGCGCGCCCGCGACGGGAGCGCGTGAGCGGCGCTCCCATCGCGTCAACCGACGGGTTGGCCATCGTCAGCCCTTCCAGCCGAGGTCGGCGCCGAAGACCATCCAGGGGCCCTTCTTGACTCCTGTGATGTGCTCGTTCATGCCCCACGGGATGTGGTACTCGTAGATCGGCACATGGATGGCCTGCTCGGTGACCATGCTGTTGAGCTTTCTGAACGTCTTCGCTGTCTGGTCGCCCTGCTCTGTCTGACCCTGGCGGTAGAGCGCGTTGATCTTGGCGTTCGTAGCACCGAAGGGGTTGGTCGAGCCCTTGGGGGCATACAGCGTCGAGTACGCGCCCGCCGTCGGGGTGATGTCCGGAGTCCACTCGACCGCAGGGAACTTCTTCGAGAGCGCCTGCTGGATGAAGTCGGTGGTTGCCTGGGTGACCTTGACCTTGACGCCGACCTTTTCCCAGTCCTGCGCGACCGACTGCATCGTCGGGTCGCCCCAGTTGCCGACTATGCCCCCCGGGTCGAGGACGTCCATGCGGAACCCGTGCGGGTAGCCGGCCTTGGCGAGCAGCGCCTTCGCCTTCTTCGGGTCGTAGGGGTAGCGATCTTCCAGGGCCGGGTCGGAGTACTCGGTCTGGTACTGGGATGTCGGCCGGCCGTAGTCGCCGACCAGCGCCTTGGTGATCGACTCACGGTCGACGGCGTAGTTCAGCGCCTGCCGGACCCGGACGTCGGCGAGCGGCTTGGCGATTGTCCCGTTGCGGTCGAAGAGGGTCACCAACACGGTGCCGCTGCGCCAGTGCATCACCTTCACGCCCGCCTTCTTCGCCGCGGGCGCGGTGGATGGGTCCAGGTTTCCGAAGTCGATCTGCCCGGACTGGAACGCGCGCAGCATCGAGGACCGGTTGGGGATGATCCGAACGGTCACCTTCTTGAAACGGACCTTTGTCGGACCGTGGTAGTACTTGCTGGGCACCAGGGTGTAGTGGTCGCCGGTCACGGATTGGGCGGCATCCAGGACGTAGGGGCCGACGCCGTACGTGCCCTTCGCCAGGCTGCCGGAGTCGGCGACGGACTTGGGGCTCGAGAGGGCGCCCCGGTTTGCGTACTGGGACAGGAGCAAGGGCACGATCGCGCTGGGCGAGGCGAGATTGAGCCGGACCGTGTAGTCGCCCTTGGTCTCGATGGAGCCGATCGAGAGCGACGAGGTGAACGGCCCGGGCTGCTTCGCGAAATAGTCCAGCCAGGTCTTGACCGCCGCCGCGTTCAGCGGACTTCCGTCGGTGAAGCGGATCCCCTTCTTGAGGGTGAACTCGAAGACCTTGTTCCCGTCTCCGACGTACTTGTAGTCGCTCACCAGAACGGGGCTGGCGGTGTAGTCGGCGTTCATGTGGAACAGGGACTCATTGGTCAGCGAACGCATCACGTTTTGCAATCCGGCGCCGTCCTTGGCCGGGTCGAGTGTGGCCGGCCCGGCCGAGAGGCCGATGCGCAGCTCATTCGCGCTGGTGCGCGCCGGTCCGTCCCCCTGTTCGCTGTCGGCGCCGCATGCTGTTGTGCCGAGCGCCAGCGCCGATGCGGCGATCAGCGCGATCAAGGGTTTGCGGTTCATGCGTGTTCTCCTGGAAGTCTCAACTGGGCCACGAGTCGCGTGTTGAACACGAGTTGGTCACTTGTGTGGGGACTACGGGCAGCCGTCGGTAGGTCTGCTCGACCTAGTAGTCACGGCGAGTGCCCGGCAGCCGCATCAGGACCGGTCCGTCGCGCGAGCAGGCAGGCTCGGGGGTGTCGAAGTGGCGTGACGCGGAAGTGTCGTGGTCACGAGACCGGATCGGCGGCTGACGCAACGCGGCCGGGTGTCGTGTTGGTGCTGACGGGGATCGTGTCGTCCATGACAGATCTCTCTTCGTGTGATTCCACCCGGTCGGCGCGCATGGGGACGGTGTTCGACGGGGTGGCGGCTCGGGCAAAGCGGGTGTGGGGCGTCCCCCTGCAGGCCATTGCGGCTGCCGAAGCAACGACCTAATACGTATTAGGTCACCTGATCGCCGTACCGTAGCCTGTGTCTGAAGGTGTGGCAAGAGTTCGGGAGGGGCATTGCCGAGGGTCACCAGCAAGGACGTGGCGCGAGAGGCCGGAGTCTCCCAGACCACCGTGAGCTTCGTGCTCAACGGCAGGGACGAGCACGGCCTCTCCGCGGAGACCCGCCGTCGGGTGTTGGAGACGGCGAAGCGACTCGGCTACGTACCGTCGGGAGCCGGCCGCGCGCTGCGCAAGGGCCGGAGCAACGTCGTGCTCTGCGTGGTTCCGGAACTCCCCGTCGCCGAGGCCATGGAGCAGTTCAAACTGGCCCTCGGCCGCTCACTGGGCGAGGCCGGCTACACCTGCGTGTATCTGCACCACGCCGGCACGGCCACGCCGCTGGCCGAGTTGTGGCAGCACGTCCAGCCGGCGGTGGTCGTCGCGTTCGGCGGCCTGCCGCCCGCCGACGCGCGGTCACTGCTTCGAGCTGAAATCCCGTTGCTCGACGGCGTGATCATGCCGGGCGGTGCCGGCCTGACCGGACTGAGCCAGGAAGATGTCGGACGCCTGCAGGTCGAGCACCTCGCGGCACGCGGGCACCGGCACATCGGTTACGCCGCGCTGGACGACCCCCGCGAGCGCCCCTTCTGCCTGCCCCGCCTGGCGGGGGCCACCCGGGCCTGCGCCGACCTGGGTCTGCCATCGCCGCAGGTTGTCAGCATGCGCTATGCGCGGGCCAGTGCCCGGGCCGCCGTCATGGAGTGGACGCAGGGCGTCACCCCGGTCACAGCGGTCGCCGCGTTCAACGATCTGCTCGCCCTGGCCGTCCTGGCGAGCTGCCGTACGCAGCACATCGCCGTCCCGGACGACCTGGCGCTCATCGGCGTCGACGACCTCCCGGTGAGCTCGCTTGCCGCACCGGCCCTGACCACCATCGGGATGGACCTCACCGTGCCAGCGGGCAATCTCACCGCACGGATCCTCTCGATGGCCGGCGCTCCGGCCCCGGCCCCGGCAGCGCCGAGTGGGCCCGGCGCGGGCGACATCCTCGCCGTCGTCCAGCGCGAAACGACGTA
>CAMLJW010000266.1 GCA_946480485.1 uncultured Streptomyces sp.
AGAGCATCTGACTACGGATCAGAAGGTTGCAGGTTCGAATCCTGCCGAGTGCACAAAGAAGCACCAGGTCAAGGCCCTGATTCTCCCAAGTGGAGGTCAGGGCCTCTGCGTTGGCGTCTCACGGAACCTCACGCACACTCCGGTGTGGTGGGCCCTCTGCGACGTATACAACGAGGGCCGCTACAAGCACCACGCCCCGTTCATCGAGCGCCGGAGCGACGGCCTGTGCGTGCGCACGGCGGACTTCCTGAAGTCCATCGGCTTCGACGGGGCGCGGCTCTTCGGGCTGTGACACCGGGCTGGGGCTCTTTCCGACCCGGGCCCCTCAGGCCGGGCAACAATGTTCCCTGAGCGGTCCTGTGAGTTTCTCAGAGAATTCACAGATTCTGGAGAGGTTGTTCTCAGAGCCGCCCAGCAAGGTGTTGGCTATGACCACGACCTCGCCCCAGGGGCGCACCGAACTGCTGAGGCCGGACGGGAGCCCCGTCCGCGTGCTTGTGGTGGAAGACGAGCAGTCGATCACCGAGCTCTTGTCCATGGCTCTCCGTTACGAGGGCTGGCAGATCCGCAGCGCGGGTGATGGGAGCGGAGCGGTGCAGACCGCCCGGGAGTTCCGGCCCGACGCCGTGGTGCTCGACGTGATGCTGCCCGACATGGACGGGCTGGCCGCCCTCGGGCGGCTGCGGCGCGAGCTGTCCGACGTGCCCGTCCTCTTCCTGACGGCGAAGGACGCAGTCGAGGACCGTATCGCCGGTCTCACCGTCGGCGGTGACGACTACGTCACCAAGCCGTTCAGCCTGGAGGAAGTCGTGGCGCGGCTGCGCGGGCTGATCCGCCGCTCCGGCGCCGCCGACCGGCGCTCCGACTCCACGCTCGTCGTCGGGGACCTCACCCTGGACGAAGACAGCCACGAGGTGTCGCGCGCCGGGGAGAACATCCACCTCACCGCCACCGAGTTCGAACTGCTCCGCTTCCTCATGCGCAACCCGCGCCGGGTCCTCAGCAAGGCGCAGATCCTCGACCGCGTGTGGTCGTACGACTTCGGCGGCCAGGTCAACGTCGTCGAGCTCTACATCTCGTACCTGCGCCGGAAGATAGACGCCGGGCGTGAGCCGATGATCTACACCAGGCGCGGAGCCGGTTACCTGATCAAGCCCGCGGCGTCATGAGCGGGCGCCGACAACCGAGGAAGCAGGCGCCCACAGCCGCCGACGCCGCGGACGCGGCTGGTCGTCGCTTCCGTCGTGCTGATCGCGGTGGCGTGCTCGATGATCGGCAGGGTGACCACCTCCGCGCTCCGTTCCCACCTGTACGAGCAGCTTGACGGCTTCCTGAACGAGGCAGCGATGCGGGCGGCCGGCCCCCGAAGTCGGTCGTCGACCAGTTCGACCCCGGTGGCGAGGGCAGGCCGATGTCGACGCAGTCGGAGTTCGTCCAGCATGGCCCGCAGCCAGCGGCACGGTCGCCGCGGAGCTCACGGACGGCAGCCAGGAGAGCTCGACTCGGGTCCGGTAGTTCGTCGCGGACGCCAGCCATGAGCTGCGTACGCCCCTCGCCCCTCGCGTCCATCCGCGGATACGCCGAACTCACCAGACGCGGAAGGGAAGAGAGCGGACCGGACGCCCGGCATGTGCGGGCCCGACGAGTCCGAGGCGGGACGTATGACGTGCGGGCCGTCGCGGCCGCGCACGCCGGTGCCGTGACCGTCGACAGCGGGCCCGGGCGCAATCCGGCGCGATGTCGCGCAGGTACTGCCGCCGCTTGTCGAGGACACCGTCTGGTTCTTCGGTACCGAGATGCTGGTTCTCGGCGAACGGGCAAGGCGTGCGCACCCTGCCGGTTCGGGGGCGCGGGCGCGGGCGGGGTAACGATGTCCGGGTGAGGCACGCATACCATCACGTATGCGTACGCGAAGTACTGAGGTCCGAGGAAGGTGCGCCATGGTGAGGGCAGCGTGGTGAGGTCGGCCGACCGGGCCAAGCGCCCCGCGCGGACCAGCGTCTGGCTGGAGGGCAAGGAGCCCCCGGGCGGTGCGTCGCGCGGCGGGGGGCAGCCGACCGGGCTCGATCGTGACCGCATCACCCGGGTCACCGTGCGGCTGCTCGATGCCGGGGGTCTGGCCAAGTTCTCCATGCGTCGACTGGCTGCAGAGCTGAACGTCACGGCGATGTCGGTCTACTGGTACGTGGACACCAAGGACGACCTGCTGGAACTCGCCCTGGATGCGGTCTTCGGCGAACTGGAGTTGCCGGACCCGGATTCGGGCGAGGGCTGGCGCGATCAGCTGCGCACGCTTGCCACCGCGTACCGGGCGCTCCTGGTGCGCCATCCCTGGGTGTCGCCGCTCATCGGCAACTATCTCAACATCGGTCCGCACTCGGTGGCGTTCTCGCTGTGCGTGCAGAAGGTGATCAGTCATACAGGGCTGCCTCCGCACGGGCAGATGGGCGGGATCTCGGCCCTCTTCCAGTTCGTGTACGGGTTTGGGACGGTCGAGGGGCACTTCGTGCAGCGGTGTGCCTCTGCGGGTGTGTCGCAGGACGAGTACTTTCACCAGGCCATGAGCACGATCCATGATCAGCCCGAATTCGCCCAGGAGTTCGAAAACGCCGCGGGAATCAAGGAGGCGCGCGAGGGCGACACGGTGCAGGAGATGCGGGATCGGGACTTCGGGTTCGCGTTGGAGCTGCTGGTGGCGGGGATCGAGACGATGGTCGCGCGCGCGTCCGGCGGTTGAGTGGTGCGCCTGCCGGGGAGGGCGGTTGGTTGGGTCGGGGTCGTGTGCCGGTGCGTCCGCCCGTCACCGCGGAGGGGGCTCTGCGACATGTGCGGCTCCGCCGCGTGGGCGCGATCAGCCACGGACGGCCCGCCGCCCGAGGTGCGACCCGCGTTGGGGCTGGGGCTGAGTTACTCCTGCGGAGCAAGCCGCGCTGGGAAGCCGCCCGTGGCCACCGGCCCCCAGTGGTCGGGGGTGACGCGGATGATGGACTTGCCCTGCTTGAGCATCGCCTCGCGGTACTCGTTCCAGTCCGGGTGCTCGCCCGCGATGTTCCGGTAGTACTCCACGAGTGACTCGACCGAGTCCGGGGCGTCGATCACCTCGGCCGTGCCGTCGATCTGCACCCAGGGGCCGTTCCAGTCGTCACTCAGCACGATGAGGCTGACCCGGGCGTCCCGCTTGGCGTTGCGGGTCTTGGCGCGTTCCGGGTACGTGGAGACGACGATGCGACCCGCGTCGTCGACGCCGCAGGTGAGGGGCGAGCCCTGAGGGCTGCCGTCGGTGCGGCGTGTGAGCAGGATGGCGCGGTGGCGTGGGCGTACGAAGTCCAGCAACTCGTCGAGGGAGACGGCGGTGTTCGTCGCGATGTTCGATGCCATAGCCGTAGCCTAGGCCCTGGGACGGGCGTGTGGCTGTCCCTGTCGTGCGCACGTCTGCGACGGTGTGTCGCCCCGCACCGCCTGGAGGTCCAGTTCCACTCTGAGCGTCGCCGCGATGGCCGCCTGGACCACCTGGTCGTAGTTCATGGCGAAGCCCTGGGCCCCTCCGCTGCTCCTCCCCGAGTGCAGTGGACGTGGTCTGAACACTGGCCCCGGCCACGACGGCGATGACGGCGACGGCGACGACGCCCAGGAGGAGCGCGTACGACGTACCAGCCGCCGTCTGACTTTGGCCGGACCGTTTGAGGACGAGGCCCGCCGGACCGACAACGGGTCACCGGGGCGAAGCCCCCAGTGGCGCGACACACAAGAGTGGAGAGGGAACGCCAGAAATGGCAACGCCAGAAATGGGAACGCCAGAAGAGGGAATGCCAGGAGAGGGCACCCAGTACTTGGGCGAGCCGGAGGCATTCGCTAGGGTCCTGGCCCATGGCAAACACCCAGGGCCCCGAGGGCAACTACGACCCCGCGGGTAGCACCCAGATGTTCCGCGCTTTCGTCGACGAGGGCCCTCAGGGCCGCAGGCAGCAGCCCCCCGCTCCGGCAGGACTTCGCATCGGCCTGACCGTCGGCGTCGTACTCGCCGTGGCGGTCGTGGCCGCGGTCGCCTGGCTCGCGCTCAAGTAGGCGTACCGCTACTGCCGAGGGAAGGGCGAACCCCGGCTCCTACGATGGGCCTGGGCATCGTCGTCCGAGGCGCCCGGCGTCGATCGGCCCGTTTCGTGCTGTACGGTCCGGGTTCCGGGTGACCGCCAGACAGACGACGGCCGCCGAGGCGGCCACAAGGGCACCTCGGCGACCACATGTCAACCTTCGACGCATCGCACAGTGTGGCTGAGGGGCAGTGGTTGACGGCTCGTCAATTGGGAACCCTCAGTCCGAGATCAGCCCTTCCCGCAGCTGCGCCAGCGTCCGCGTCAGCAGCCGGGACACGTGCATCTGCGAGATGCCGACCTCCTCGCCGATCTGCGACTGGGTCATGTTTGCGAAGAAGCGGAGCATGATGATCCGGCGCTCTCGGGGCGGGAGCTTGGCGAGCAGGGGCTTCAGGGACTCGCGGTACTCGACGCCTTCCAGGGCCGTGTCCTCATAGCCGAGGCGGTCGGCCAGGGAGCCCTCGCCGCCGTCGTCCTCAGGGGCCGGTGAGTCCAGCGAGGACGCCGTGTACGCGTTGCCGACCGCCAGGCCGTCGACCACGTCCTCCTCGGACACGCCCAGCACGGCGGCGAGCTCGGTCACCGTCGGCGAGCGGTCCAGCTTCTGCGAGAGGTCGTCGCTGGCCTTGGTGAGGGCCAGCCGCAGCTCCTGGAGGCGGCGCGGGACGCGGACCGACCACGAGGTGTCGCGGAAGAAGCGCTTGATCTCGCCCACGACCGTCGGCATCGCGAACGTCGGGAATTCCACCCCCCGTTCGCAGTCGAAGCGGTCGATCGCCTTGATCAGGCCGATGGTGCCGACCTGGACGATGTCCTCCATGGGCTCGTTGCGGCTGCGGAAGCGGGCTGCCGCGTAGCGCACGAGCGGGATGTTGAGCTCGATGAGGGTGTCTCGAACGTAGGCGTGCTCCGGGCTGTTCTCGTCGAGTGCGGCGAGCCGCAGGAACAGGGAGCGGGAGAGGGTGCGGGTGTCGATGGCTTCCGATGTCGGGAGGGCCGACGCTTCCGGAGCCGGAAGGGCCGGTACATCGACGCTCTGAAGCACGTCGGGCGCGGACTCGCTACTTGTGAGCGTGAGCACCTTCGAGCTGCCCTGGTCTGCGGACATGCCACTCCCTTTGGGTCGGGTCGCGGACGGACGCGGCGGACGCTCCCGTCGAAGGAACGCAGCCTCCACCTGAATACCGGCGGCGGAGCTGCGGCAAACGCGCTTCCGGAAGAATGTCACACGTCGGCAACACGCTGTAGTGACATGTCGACACCAGGAGGGGGAATCGGCCCTGGAAAAAGGGGGTCTGGTTGGTTTTCGGCCTAGAACTGTCGAGAAATAGCCTGACGAACGATTCACTCTCACGAGTTACGTCTCGATCCTATTTGCGGATCGAAGCCGAGCGAAGCTCCTGGCGAGCAGCCTTGACACATGCATCTGGGAGACACCCAGTTCGGCGCTGATCTGCGACTGTGTGAGATTGCTGTAGTAGCGCAGGAGGAGGATGCGCTGTTCTCGTTCGGGGAGCTGGACGAGGAGATGGCGTACGAGGTCGCGGTGCTCGACGCCGTCCAGCGCCGGATCCTCATAGCCGAGCCGGTCGAGCAGGCCCGGCAGCCCGTCGCCCTCCTGGGCCGCCTCCAGCGAGGTCGCGTGGTACGAGCGTCCGGCCTCGATGCAGGCCAGGACCTCCTCCTCGGTGATCCGCAGCCGCTCGGCGATCTCGGCAGTGGTGGGCGAGCGTCCGAAGGCCGTCGTGAGGTCCTCGGTCGCGCCGTTCACCTGCACCCACAGTTCGTGCAGGCGGCGCGGCACGTGGACGGTACGGACGTTGTCGCGGAAGTACCGCTTGATCTCGCCGACGACGGTCGGCATCGCGAAGGTGGGGAACTGGACGCCCCGGTCGGGGTCGAACCGGTCGATCGCGTTGATCAGGCCGATGGTGCCGACCTGGACGACGTCCTCCATGGGCTCGTTGCGGCTGCGGAAGCGGGCTGCCGCGTAGCGCACGAGCGGCAGGTTGGCCTCGATGAGCGCGCTGCGCACGCGGCGGTGCTCGGGCGTGCCCGGCTGCAGGTGCTTCAGCTCGGCGAAGAGCACCTGGGTGAGCGCCCGGGTGTCGGCGCTGCGACGTCTGTCGGGAGCGGGAGCGGTGGGGGCAGCTGCAGCAGGGGCAGGGGCAGGGGCAGGAGCAGGGGTGGTGGGGGTGGGAGCGGGCGCCGGAGTCGGGGTGGGTGCCGAGGCCTCTTCCTGGGGCGGCGCAGTACTGGCCGACACGGTCAACGCCACCTCTTCATGGTCAACTCATCCGTCAAATCAACTCATCCGTCAAAAGCGGTCATAGCATCACAAGACATGTACGCCGTGTGCAAGCACCGCAAAGAGTCGTGTTGGTGACAGGTTTGGGCATAAAACGCAGTCCAGCCCCGCGCCATCCCGGCGTGGGGCTGGACGGACGTACGGTCGGTGTTCGGTCGGCGTACGGCCGGCGTGCAGCGGGGCTCAGAACTCGTAGTCAGCGATCACCCACGTGGCGAATTCGCGCCACAGTGCGACACCGGCCTGGTGTGCGGGGTGCTCGAGGTACCGCTTCAGCGCGTCCGTGTCGTCGACGGCCGAGCTGATCGCGAAGTCGTACGCGATGGGGCGGTCGGTGACGTTCCAGCCGCACTCCCAGAACTTCAGCTCCGGGATCTGCCCGCCCAGCGCGCGGAAGGCCGCGACCCCCTCGACGACACGCGGGTCGTCGCGCTCGACGCCCTCGTTGAGTTTGAAGAGGACCAGATGGCGGATCACGGGCGCTCCCAGGGGATACGGCGGCCGCCGCTCAGCTCGGAGCCCCGTTGGCGATCCACGTCATGAAGTCGCCGACGGCTCGAGCGGCGTTCGAAATGCCCTCGAATCCTATCTGTACGTAGTCGGCCGCCTTGGCCGGGTCGGTGATGATCACGTAGAGCACGAACACCGCGAGTACATAAATGGCGATCTTCTTCGAATTCACCGCCACCGCGGCCTCCCCTGTGCCTGCTATGCCCTCTGGGGCCCCTGCTGCCGGCGGTGAGTGTATCTCGGGCACTTGCATCAACATCGTTCTTGTGAACGACGGCCTGGTCACGGGGGATGCACGAAGGGCCCCGTCTCTCGACGGGGCCCTTCTCAAGCGGTAGCGGAGGGATTTGAACCCTCGGTGACTTGCGCCACACTCGCGTTCGAGGTCTGT
>CAMLJW010000267.1 GCA_946480485.1 uncultured Streptomyces sp.
CTCCGAAGGGGAAGACGTGAACAAGGCGCAGCTCGTAGAAGCGATTGCCGACAAGGTCGGAGGGCGTCAGCAGGCCGCGGATTCGGTCGATGCCGTACTGGACGCCATCGTCCGTGCAGTTGTCGGCGGGGAGAGGGTCTCGGTCACCGGCTTCGGTTCCTTCGAGAAGGTGGACCGTCCGGCCCGTTATGCCCGAAACCCGCAGACCGGGGAACGTGTGCGGGTCAAGAAGACCTCCGTGCCGCGTTTCCGTGCGGGTCAGGGCTTCAAGGACCTGGTGAGCGGATCGAAGAAGCTCCCGAAGCACGATGTCGCGGTCAAGAAGGCCCCCAAGGGCAGTCTGACCGGTGGTGCCGCCGCCACTGTGAAGAAGGCGGCGGCAAAGAAAGCCACCGCCAAGAAGGCGGCGGCGAAGAAGGCGGCGGCGAAGAAGGCCCCCGCCAAGAAGACCACGGCCAAGAAGGCCCCCGCCAAGAAGACCGCGGGGGCCGCCAAGACGACCGCGGCCAAGAAGACCGCCAAGACGGCGGCAGCGAAGAAGGCACCCGCAAAGAAAGCCCCGGCCAAGAAGACGACGGGGCGCAAGACCACTGCCAAGAAGACCACCGCCCGCGGCTGAGCGGGGATGCCGGGCCACTCACGCGCGGGGCCGGGCTCCTCAGAAGGAGCCCGGCCCGCGGTGTGTTCAGAGGGTCCCCAGCGTCACCAGGGTGATCCGGCGCGCCTCGCCCTCGCCTTCCGTCTCGATGCGCACCCGCTGCCCCGGGCGCAGCAGCCTGAGCCCGCCCGCGTCGAACGCCGGGGCATCGAAGGGCACCGGAGTGCCGTCGTCGAGCAGCACCTGTCCGTTACGGGTCTCGGGATCGTATGTGTACGCGGTCGCCTGCATGCCTGAAGCCTAGGCGACCTTCAGCGCGGCGACCGCCGCGGCTGTGCGTGGGCCCACGCCGAGGACGAGGGCCGCCCGCAGGTCGTCGCCGGTGTCCACGTCCTGGCGTACGGAATCCACGGCGTCCACGGCGATTTCCACGGCTCCCGAGGCGCGGTGCCGGGTGCGGGAATCGTTACCGAACGCCGGGAGCAATTCGCGTCCCACGGCCGCGGTCAGCAGAGTCGTGCCGCTTCCTGCGGCGTCCGCGAGAAAAGCGCGAGGGAATTCGGCGGCCGCGTCGAGGACACGGGTCAATTCCAGGGGGCGCAGCGCGGGCAGATCGGCGTTCAGAGCCGCCAAGAGGCTTTTGGGGCTTCTGGCGCGTACGACAGACGCCGCGTGCGTCAGAGCGGCGTTCATGCCGCCCGCCGGCTCGCCCGGCACGATCCGGGCACCCAGCGCGGCCAGCTCGCGGCCGGCCGGCACGTCGTCCGTGACGACCGCCACATCGCGGACCGCGGCGCAGGCGAGCGCGGCCCCCACGGTGTCCTGCGCGAAGGCGAGGGCGAGCCCGGAGCGCAGTCCGTCGTCGGCGATGTCCGAGAGCCTGCTCTTCGCCCGCGCCAGGGCTTTGAGAGGTATGACCAAGGTCCACTGCACGAGCGCTCCGTCCCTCCCCTGTGTCACCCATTGTGGCCCGGGTCCCCCGACGGCGGCTTCGTCGGGGGAAGGGGACGAAGCCCCTCGCCGGGGCCTTGACGGGAGACGGGCGGGCGTACGGTGTTCTCGACAGACAGGCGGTCTGGCGCGACACTTGTGCGCCCCCAGGCCCTAGAAGGAAGGTGTCCGCGTGCCCCGCCGGAGAATCGGCTTCTGGTACCGCTTCGCGGCGGTCCTCTGTAAACCGCCGCTGGTGGTTCTGCTCAAGCGGGACTGGCGCGGAATGGAGAACATTCCTGCCGAGGGTGGATTTATCACCGCGGTGAACCACAATTCCCATGCCGATCCGTTCGCGTACGCGCACTTTCAGTACAACACGGGCCGCGTTCCCCGATTCCTGGCCAAGAGCGGGCTTTTCGGGAAGGGTTTTCTGGGCGCCGCCATGCGCGGCACGGGGCAGATCCCCGTGTACCGCGAGAGTACCGACGCGCTCAGCGCCTACCGGGCCGCGATCGACGCCGTGGAACGCGGTGAATGCGTCGCGTTCTACCCCGAGGCCACCCTCACCCGTGATCCCGACCTCTGGCCGATGACCGGCAAGACCGGTGCCGCACGCGTCGCGCTGCAGACCAAGTGCCCGGTGATTCCGGTAGCCCAGTGGGGCGCCAACCTGTTGCTGCCGCCGTATGCCAAGAAGCCCAACCTCCTTCCCCGCAAGACGCATCACGTACTCGCGGGACCGCCGGTCGACCTGTCGCGCTTCTACGACGAGGAGATGACACCCGAGCTCCTGAAGGAGGCGACCGAGGCCATCATGGCCGCGATCATCACGCAGCTGGAGGTGATCCGCGGCGAGAGGGCGCCCGCGACGCCGTACGATCCGCGCCAGGTGCGCATCGAGCAGCGGCGCAGGACGCGAGCACAGGAAAAGGTGCACGAAAAGGCACCCGAAAAGGCACGCGAAAAGGCAGAATACGAAAAGGGGCACGGCAAGTGACGACATCCGGCAGGCCTGTCAAGGCGGCCGTCTTCGGGACCGGATCATGGGGCACGGCCTTCGGCATGGTGCTCGCCGACGCCGGGTGCGACGTGACCCTGTGGGGACGGCGGGCCGACCTCGCCGAAGCGGTCAACTCCACGCGTACGAACCCCGACTATCTGCCGGGCATCGAACTCCCCGAGAACGTGCGGGCCACGACGGACGCGGCCCTGGCGGCCGGTGACGCGGACTTCACGGTGCTTGCCATTCCCTCGCAGACGCTGCGCGGGAACCTCGCCAAGTGGGCGCCGCTGCTCGCCCCCGGCACCGTCCTCGTCTCCCTCATGAAGGGTGTGGAACTCGGCTCCGCCATGCGGATGAGCGAGGTGATCGAGGACGTCGCCAAGGTCGGCGCGGACCGCGTCGCCGTGGTCACCGGCCCCAACCTCGCACGGGAGATCGCCGCCCGTATGCCGGCCGCCGCCGTGGTCGCGTGCAGCGACGAAGGGGTGGCGCAGCGCCTCCAGGCCGCCTGCCACACGCCGTATTTCCGCCCGTACACCAACACCGACGTGGTCGGCTGCGAACTCGGCGGCGCCGTCAAGAACGTGATCGGTCTCGCCGTCGGCATCGCGGACGGCATGGGGCTCGGCGACAACGCCAAGGGGTCGCTCATAACGCGCGGGTTGGCGGAGACCACCCGGCTCGGACTCGCCATGGGCGCCGACCCGCTGACGTTCTCCGGACTCGCGGGCCTGGGCGACCTCGTGGCCACCTGTTCCTCGCCGCTCTCGCGCAACCACACCTTCGGCACCAACCTCGGTAGGGGCATGACCTTGGAGGAGACCATCGCCATCACCAAACAGACCGCCGAGGGCGTCAAGTCCTGTGAGTCCGTGCTGGATCTCGCCCGCCGCCACGGCGTCGACATGCCCATCACGGAGACGGTCGTCGGCATCGTCCACGAGGGCAAGCCGCCGGTCGTCGCCCTCAAGGAGCTGATGGCGCGAAGCGCCAAGCCGGAACGCCGCTGACCGTGGCACTGCGCGACGGCCCGCACGACACTAAACAACGGCCCCCGTCGGGCGCTGACTCACCGCACCACCAACGGGTACTCTCATCGCGATATGAGCACTGAGAACCTCCCCCAGAGCCCTGAGCAGCCGCCTCGTAAGCCGCGTGTAGCCGTCGTGTTCGGCGGCCGCAGCTCCGAACACGGGATCTCCATGGTTACCGCCGGGGCAGTCCTGCGTGCCATCGACCGTACGAAGTACGACGTGCTACCGATCGGCATCACCCGGGACGGCCGTTGGGTGCTCACCGCAGACGAGCCGGAGCGCATGACGATCGTCGACCGACGGCAGCCGAACGTCGAGCAGCTCGCGGAGTCGGGCGAGGGCGGGGTGATCCTGCCGGTCGACCCGGCCAACCGCGAAGTCGTCTACAGCGAGCCCGGTTCGGTCCCCAAGGCGCTCGGCGAGGTCGACGTCGTCTTTCCGATGCTGCACGGCCCGTACGGCGAGGACGGCACCCTCCAGGGCCTCCTGGAGCTGTCCGGCGTCCCGTACGTCGGCTCGGGTGTGCTCGCCTCGGCCGTCGGCCAGGACAAGGAGTACATGAAGCGGGTGTTCACCGCTTTCGGGCTGCCCGTCGGCCCGTACACGGTGATCCGCCCCCGTGAGTGGCGGCTCGACGAGTCCGCCGCCCGTAAGAAGATCGTCGACTTCGCGGGCGAGCACGGGTGGCCGCTCTTCGTGAAGCCCGCGCGCGCGGGTTCGTCGATCGGCATCACCAAGGTCGACGATCTGGGCGGTATCGACGAGGCGATCGCGGCGGCCCAGCTCCACGACCCGAAGATCATCGTGGAGGCGCTGCTGCGCGGCCGCGAGATCGAGTGCGGGGTCCTGGAGTTCGAGGACGGGCCGCGCGCGAGCGTGCCGGCCGAGATCCCGCCGGTGCAGTCCCACGACTTCTACGACTTCGAGGCGAAGTACATCGACTCCGCCTCCGGGCTCGTGCCCGCGCCGCTCACCGAGGAGCAGACCGCCCAGGTGCAGCGGCTGGCTGTCGCGGCCTTCGACGCGGCTTCGTGCGAGGGCCTCGTACGGGCGGACTTCTTCCTCACCGAGGACGGCGAGTTCGTGATCAACGAGATCAACACGATGCCTGGCTTCACGCCGATCTCCATGTACCCGCGGATGTGGCAGGAGAGCGGCGTCAGCTACCCCGAGCTGGTGGACCGCTTGGTGCAGGCGGCACTGCGCCGCTCGACGGGGTTGCGTTAGCGCTCCGCTGGTTGCGCGGTGCGGAATCCGCGGCCGTTCGTGGTTGTCGCGCCCAGGCGGCGGAGCCGCATGATGACACAACCCTGTCGCCTCACGGGCGCGTCAGTCGGCGATCCCTTCGGGGATCGCCTTCTTGATGGGTGCCGCGATGTCGGTGAGCGGGCCGAGGCCGTCCTTGGCGCGCTCCTTGGGCAGGGTCACTTCCACGTACGCCAGACGCAGGGCGGTCGTGAGGTGAAACGAACCGTCGTTCTGCTCCTGCATGAGCCAGGCCACGCCGTTCACCTCGGTGCTGTCCGCCTCCGGATCGGACATCTTCGCGGGCCGCTCCACACCGCAGCGCAGTATGATCGCCGGGCTTCCCCAGCCCGCGGTCAGCGCAGACCGGGGCTCCGGATCGGTCCGGTCGAGGCCCATCACCTTCCCCGGCAGTCTCTCGTCCAGGTTCTGGCACAGCTTCGTGACCTTCGCGTCCGGACTGGGAACCACGGCAGTGGTGCTGTCGTCTGCCGAGGAGCAGCCTGTGGCGGCGACCAGCAGGACGAGGGCGGGGATGCTGAACGGCCGACGAGGGAAGAAGTTCACCGGCCAAGGGTAGACGGGGGCTACAGGTGCACGACCGGACAGGTCAGGGTACGCGTGATGCCGTCCACTTGCTGGACTTTCGCGACCACTATGCGGCCGAGCTCGTCCACCGTGTCGGCTTGGGCCCGCACGATGACGTCGTACGGTCCGGTCACGTCCTCGGCCTGGAGCACCCCAGGGATCTTGCTGATCGTATCGGCGACGGTCGACGCCTTGCCGACCTCCGTCTGGATCAGGATGTATGCCTGTACCACGGAACCTCCAGGGCGGCCACGAGGATCATGTGGGGAAAAGGAATGCCACGGTATCGCGTCGCCGCTCACCGCGGGGAGACCCGCGGGGGCTGGGGCTTGCGCGCCAGGGCGCGGGTGCGGCACAAGGTGACGGTCGGCTCGACCGTACCCAGGTCGGCGACGGCTCGCTACCGCACCGAAGACGGCCCGGGGATCAGCTCAGGCAGTAGCAGAAGGAGAAGTACGACGATGCGGTGTCTTCCCGGGGGACAATGCCCGGACCTCCGGCCGAGAGGCAGCTCTCGTTCCGGACACGAAGGGAACAGGTGAAACGCGGTGAAAGGAACCGTGGGCGAGTTGGGAGAGTTCGGGCTCATCAAGGAGCTCACCTCACGGCTCACCACCACCCCGGCGGTACGCGTCGGGCCGGGCGACGACGCCGCCGTGGTCGCTGCCCCCGACCGCAGGGTCGTGGCGAGCACCGACATCCTCCTGGAGGGACGGCACTTCCGCCGCGACTGGTCCACTGCGTACGACGTCGGGCGCAAGGCCGCGGCGCAGAACCTCGCGGACATCGCCGCCATGGGCGCCGTACCGACCGCGCTGCTGCTCGGCCTGGTCGTCCCGGCCGAACTCCCCGCCACCTGGCCCTCCGAGCTGATGGACGGTCTGCGTGACGAGTGCCAGGTCGCGGGCGCGGCCGTGGTCGGCGGCGATGTCGTACGCGGTGACACCATCACCGTCTCGATCACCGCGCTCGGCGATCTGCGCAACCACGAGCCGGTCACGCGCGCGGGCGCTCAGCCCGGCGACGTCGTCGCTGTGACGGGCTGGCTGGGCTGGTCCGCGGCCGGGCACGCGGTGCTCTCGCGTGGCTTCCGTTCGCCGCGCGCGTTCGTCGAGGCGCACCGGCGTCCCGAACCGCCGTACCACGCGGGCCCCGCGGGCGCCGGGCTCGGCGCGACGTCGATGACGGACGTCAGCGACGGGCTGATCGCCGACCTCGGGCACATCGCCGAGGCCAGCAAGGTACGCATCGACCTCCGCTCCGGCGCCGTCGACATCCCCTCGCAGATGAACGACATCGGGCAGGCCGTCGGCGTCGACCCGCTCCAGTGGGTGCTCACCGGCGGCGAGGACCACGCGATCGTGGCGACCTTCCCACCGGACGTGAAGCTGCCCGCCCGTTGGAAGGTGATCGGCGAGGTCCTCAACCCGTCGGCGCTGCCGCAGGTCACGGTCGACGGGGCGCCGTGGACCAGCAAGGGCGGCTGGGACCACTTCTCGGACCTCGAGTCGTGAGTGCGGGAGGTGCCGGAGTTGCCCCCGGAGGTGCCGGAGGCGGCGGAGTCGGTGAAGGTGGCCCAGGTGCCGGGGCTGCTGGGGCTGCCGGGGCTGCGGTGGGTGTCCGGGGTGTCGTGGGTGTCAGGGGGCTCGTGAGCGCTCCGCCGCGGGTGCTGACAGTTGCCGGGTCGGACTCCGGCGGCGGGGCCGGGATCCAGGCCGACCTGAAGACGATGCTCGCGCTCGGCGTGCACGGCATGAGCGTGCTCACCGCCGTCACGGCCCAGAACTCCCTGGGCGTCCAAGGAGCTTGGGAGCTACCGGTGGAAGCCGTACGCGCCCAGTACCGCAGCGTCGTCGACGACATCGGCGTCCAGGCGGTCAAGA
>CAMLJW010000268.1 GCA_946480485.1 uncultured Streptomyces sp.
CGGCATCGCCTACGTGGACCCCGGCAACGTCGCCACCAACTTCGCCGCGGGCTCGACCTACGGCTACCTGCTCGTGTGGGTGGTCGTCGCCGCCAACTTCATTGCCGTCCTGATCCAGTACCTCTCTGCGAAGTTGGGCATCGCCACCCGCCGAAACCTCCCGCAGCTCTGCCGGGAGAAGTTTCCACGGCATGTGTCGTGGGGGCTGTGGCTTCAGGCCGAGGCTGTCGCCCTGGCAACCGACCTGGCCGAGGTGCTGGGCGGCGCGGTCGCGCTCCACCTGCTGTTCGACCTCCCTCTCCTCGTTGGCGGAGTGATCACTGGCGTAGTCTCGTTTCTGGTCTTGTCCCTTCAGCGACCGGAACGCCAGCGACGGTTCGAGTTGGCGATCGTCTACCTCCTGTCCGTCATCGTGCTGGGGTTCATCTGGGCGGCCGTGGTTGCGCGCCCGAGCCCGGCGGAGGCCGTCACGGGACTCGTGCCGTCGTTCGCGGACGACGCGAGCGTCCTGCTCGCCGCGGGAATTCTCGGGGCGACCGTGATGCCGCACGCCATCTACCTCCACTCTGCGCTCGTGGTGGACCGCTTCGGCTCCAAGCTGCGTAGCCGTGGATTCAGGCATGCTGCACTGCGCGCCACGCGTGTCGACGTGGTCCTTGCGCTGGCCGTGGCCGGTGCCGTGAACATCGCGATGATGCTCGCCGGTGCCGGAGCCCTGCAGGGACGTGGTGTGGAGTCGCTCGATGACGTCTACACCGGGTTGGGAAGCGTCCTGGGACAGGCCACGGCGGTCATGTTCGCGGTGGGCCTGCTCGCGTCGGGCTTCGCATCCTCATCGGTGGGAACCTACGCCGGCTCCGTCATCCTCGAGGGCTTCCTCCAACGACGCATCGCCCTACCGGTCCGGCGCCTGATCACCCTCGCCCCAGCACTTCTCCTCATCGCGCTGGGCCTCGACCCGACACAAATGCTCATCGTCTCCCAGGTAGTCCTCAGCTTCGGTATCCCCTTCGCCCTGTGGTCGCTCGTGATCCTGACGCGCAACAGGCCGCTCATGGGTGACCTCGTGAATCGGCGCGGCACCACCGCCGTGGCATCCGTTGCAGCGATGGCCATCACGGTGCTCAACGTCATGCTCGTCGTCCTCACTGTGACCGGCACCTGACCTGGAGGCTTCTGTGAGCCAAGTTCCCGACGCAGTCCTCGGGATGGGAACACTCGGCTTGCTGTGGGCCGTCGCGTTCCGCGCCGCGCTCCGTGTCACGCCACCCGAACTGATCCCCGGATTCCTGCACCAACGAGTCCGCCGGACCCACGCGGCCACCCGCTACGTGGCGGCGGTGGCGGTCGGCCTCCTGCCACTCGGCGCGGCAATGAAGATCACATGAATACGTAGTTCTGCCGATGCTGTCCCAGCGCAGCGACCTTAGCTTCTCGTCCACCGGGGGCCGTCGGCCCCTCAGTGAATGTCGGTCAAGAGGCTGGCTTCGCATACCAGTTGAAGGGAAGGAACCAATGTTTCGAATCGGAGTCGACATTGGCGGCACATTCACAGACCTGTACGCCCTCGACGAATCAAACCCGACCGCGGCCGGTGTGCGTACGGCAAAGGTTTTGTCGACGCCGGAGGACCTGTCCCTGGGCGTTCTGAACGCACTCCGCTCGGCCGGCATCCAACCGAACGAGATCTCGACGATCGTGCATGGCACCACCGTCGCGACGAACGCTCTCATCGAGCGCAAGTACCCCGAGCCTGCCCTCATCACGACCGCCGGTTTCCGCGACGTCCTGGAGATCGGTCGCCAGCGACGCCAGCACCTCTATGACCCGTACCAGGTCAAGCCAGCGCCGCTGATCAGTCGGCGGAACCGCTACACCGTGACGGAGAAGCTCGGTTCGGATGGCGCCGTCGTGAAGCCGCTGGATGTTGCGGACCTCCGGGAGATCGCGGCGGAGATCAAGGATCGCGGCATCAAGAACATCGCCGTCGCGTTCATCAACTCGTACCAGAACGGCAGGCACGAGCGGCTGGCCCGGGACATCCTGCTCGAGGTCATCCCGGACGCGGCCATCGCCCTGTCCTGTGAGACCCGCCCGAAGGTTCGCGAGCTGGGCCGTTTCACCACCACCGCGATCCGCGCCGCGATGCTGCCGGTCGTCGGTGACTACATGACCCGCCTGGAGACGAAGCTCGCCGAGGAGGGGTCGACCGCGTCCCTCTACATCGTGAAGAGCAACGGCGGCATGATGAGCGCGGCCAATGCGAAGGAGCACCCGGAGGAGCTGATCGAGTCCGGTCCCGCAGGCGGCGTCGCCGCGGGCGCGTACCTCAGCCGCCTGCTCGACACCCCTAACCTCATCGTCACCGACGTGGGTGGCACCAGCTTCGAGGCCGCGCTGCTCGAGGACGGCCGTGGACTGGTCACCGACGAGTACGAGCTCGAGTGGGAGATGCCGGTCGTCGTCCCGATGCTCGACATCCGCAGCATCGGCGCGGGTGGCGGATCCATCGCGTGGATCGATTCCGGCGGCTCGCTGCGGGTCGGTCCGCAGAGCGCCGGTGCCGTGCCGGGTCCGGCTTGTTACGGCAGTGGTGGTGACAAGCCGACGGTGACCGACGCCAACGCCGTCCTCGGGCGGATCAGCCCGGACCTGGGCGGCAAGTTCACCCTGGACATCGCGGCTGCCGAAAGGGCGATCGCCACCGTCGCCGAGCCGCTGGGGCTCAGCGTCGAAGAATGCGCCGAGGGCATCCTCAAGATCCTCGGCGAGAACATGGCCGGTGCGATCCGGATGGTGTCCAGTGACCGCGGCCGCGACCCGCGCGACCACCTCATGGTGGCGTTCGGCGGCGCAGGCGGCCTGCACGCCTACGAGACCGCCAAGGGTGCCGGCGTGGAACGCGTCGTCGTGACGCCGTACGCCGGTGTCGCCTGTGCCTTCGGCGCGATCACCATGGACGTGCGCCACGACCTGGAGTCGACGTTCTACCACGCGATCGACGGCATCGACATGACGGCCTTCAACAAGGCGCTCGATGACCTGGAGACGCACGCCCGTGAACTGCTCGCCAGCGACGGCGCCAACTCCGACACCGTCATCGTCGACCGGTACGCAGCCATGCGGTACATCGGACAATCCTACGAGGTTACGACTCCGCTCCCGAGTGGTGAGCTGTCCGAGGACTCGCTCGAAACGATCAAGAGGTCGTTCTACACGGCGCACGAGCAGGAGTACGGCGTCTACTCGACCGAATTCCCCGTAGCCGTAGTGAACATCCGCGTCACCGCTGTCGGCGTGACGAGCAAGTCGGCGGACGACGCGATGGCCGGCATGGCCACGGAGGGAACGGCCGAGCCGGGAAGGCGCCAGGTCTTCTTCGACGGCAAGTTCATCGAGGTCGATGTCTACGACACTTCCTCGACCAAGGTCGATGCGCGCATCGACGGCCCGTCCATCATCGAGCAGGACCACGGCGTCATCGTCGTGCCCCCGGACGCCCGGGCGGTCGTGGATCGCTTCGGAAACGTCCTCGTCGAGAGCAAGGAGCGCTGAAAATGACTGACACCACCACGGGCCGCGGGCTCGACCCGGTCACCTTCGAGGTACTGCGCCGCGGCTTCGACTACGCCTGCGAGCGTATGTCGCAGGTCCTCCAGAAGTCGTCGTTCTCGCCGATCATCTACGACATGGTCGACTTCTCGAACGCCGTCTTCGATGCCGACATCGAGCTGATCGGCCAGACCGCGAACTGTCCGGTCCACATCGCCGCGATGCACTACAGCGCGCGAGCCTCCCTCGAGGCATACCCGAAGGACACCCTGGAGCCCGGCGATGTCGTCCTCCTGAACGACCCCTACCTAGGAGGCACCCACACGCCCGACGTGACCCTCACGACGCCGGTCCACCACGACGGCGAGCTGCTCGGCTTCGCGGTGACCCGCGCACACTGGACCGATGTCGGCCAGTCGCTGGACACCCACATCGCGGGCGAGGGATTCCGGCTTCCTCCGTCGAAACTGGTCTCCGGCGGCGAGGTCAACCGCGAGCTCATGGCGATCATCAAGAACGGCACGCGCACGCCCCAGTACATCGAAGGCGATGTCCAGGCACAGCTGGCCGCGCTCTGGGCGGGTCGCGAGGAGATGCAGAGGCTCGCGGCCAAGTACGGCTCGGACACGCTGCGGCAGGGCATGCGTGAGGTCCTCGACTACACGCAGGTCCGTACCTGCAAGGCGATCGACGCGATCCCGGACGGCCGCTACGAGGGCTCGGACTACGTGGACAGCGATGGCTACAGCGAGGAGCCGGTGAAGGTCCAGGTCGCGCTCGAGGTCAAGGGCGACCGCATCCACGTCGACCTCACGGGCAGTGACCAGCAGGTGCTCGGGCCGATCAACTCGCCGCTGGCGAACACGGCCTCCGCCATTTACTACTCCCTGAAGTTCTTCCTGGACCCGCAGGCGCCGGCCAACGCGGGTATGTACCGTCAGATCGACTTCACGATTCCGGAGGGCACCTGGCTCAACCCGGTGTGGCCCGCGCCGACTCTCGGTTGCACGACCGCCGCCTCGTCGAAGGTGACCGGCGCGATCTGGACGGCCATCGCCAAGGCCATCCCGGCCCAGAGTGTGGCGTCCACCTACGCCGAGTGCAACTGGTTCACGGCCAGCGTGTCGGACCCGGTGACCCGTGAGAACCACGTCTTCTCCGACCTCCCGGCCGGCGGTTGGGGCGGCACGCCCTTCAACGACGGCATGCACGTGACGATGGACCCGCTGGGGAACTGCCAGAACCTGCCGGCCGAGACCGCGGAGTTGCTCTTCCCCTTGCGCTACAACGCCTTCGAGATGGTCACGGACTCCTCGGGGCCCGGCCGGTTCAGGGGCGGTGCGGGAGTGCGTCTCGAGATCGAGTTCGTTGGCCGCGGGCAGATCATCACCATGGAGTCGTCGCGGACCCGACAGGGGTCACCGGGCACGAACGACGGTGGCTTCGGCAGCCGCCAGAAGCAGCTCCGCCGCAAGACCGACGGGACGATCGAGACGATCGGTGGGCTGGACGACGAGGGCAACTGGCTCCCGCAGATGCTGGGCGGTGTGCAGTTCAAGCCGGGCGAGTCCTTCGTCTTCGAAAGCGGCGGCGGCGGTGGTTGGGGTGACCCGTTCACCCGCGACCCGGAGCTGGTGGCGCGCGACGTCCACGACGAGCTGGTCACGCGCGAGGCCGCCGAGAAGGACTACGGCGTGGTCCTGACGGGCGCACTGGAGGTCGACGTCTCCGCGACAGAGCTGGCACGCGCAAGCCGCTGACCTGGTTCGGCGCCACGGTCGGCACACTGCTGCCCTCGCGGGGCAGTGTGCCGACCCTCGCCCCTGGCCTCCTCCTTGGACGTAAGTGAGCATCATGGAAGAACGGATCCTAGTCGCCGATGCCATGACGGCCACGCTGCCGCCGCCTGTGCCGAGGGCGACCATCCATACGGGTCGACGGGAGGCACCCCCCACGGCGTGGTCCGCGGGCGCGGTGCGGGCGGGGGTCTGGGAACACGAACCGGGTGAGTTCAGCACGGCCCGTGCCGGCCGTGAGGTGGGCCTCAGCGGCTTGGGCACGTTCACGGGTGAGGACGGTCACGTCGCCGAACTCGTGGCCGACGGCACGGTCCTGGTGCCCAATAGCTGCGTCGGTGGCTGGAGGATACACGAGACGACGCGGAAGACCTTCGTGATCGTGCCTGCCCCTAGCGATACAGGTTCCGGCGGGGGCGATCTCGCGAGAACGCTCGCCCCAGGTGCGGACGTGTGCCCGAGCAACAGCAGGTCGGTCTGACCCATGTCCCTCCACATCCAAGACCTGATCGACAATCCGGCCCTGCGCACCAGGTTGGTCGCAGGTGCGGTCGGCGTCGACCGGATGATCCACTGGGCACATTCCTGCGACGCCGGGAGGCCATGGGAGTGGCTCGGCCCGGGTGAGCTGGTCATGACCAACGGGCACAACGTCCCGGCCGACCCCGAAGGCCAGGTGCGCTTCGTAAGAAGCCTTGATTCGGCCGGCCTGGCCGGACTGGCGCTCGCTGCGGACATGGGCGCACCGCAACTCACAGCGGAGGCCGGCGCCGCGGCGGACGCCCTGGGATTTCCCATTCTCGAGACGGCGTACGAGGTCCCGTGGGCTCTGATCGCCAGAGCAGTCGCCGACGCAACGACGCGGACCGGGCAGCTGACCAGGATCATGCGGGTCTACGACTCCTACCGGCACGCCTCGCAGGAGCACCTTCCTGAGGTCGAAGTCCTCCGGCGCCTGGGCGACGAGGTGTCTGCCCGCCTTGCCGTGCTCGATGTCCCCACCGGCCGAACCGTTCTCGCGACGCACCACGACCTGGCGACCTCGCTCCCGGAACAGGTGCGACAGCTGGCCGCCGAACGTCATCTCCCCGGAATCACGCGACTTCCCGACGCGGAAGCCATGCATCTGATCCTGCCCGTCGCGAGCGACCGCGAGGTGCTTGTTGCCACGGCCTTGGGGGAGACCTTCGACCTGGTCGTCCTTCAGCACCTCAGCGCGGTCGTCTCGGTGCTCGCGGAAAGCAACCGGGCGAACCTGACCACCAGGCTCAACTCCGGGATGAGCCTGCTGTCGATGCTGCTCGAAGGCCGGCTGGACGGAGAGCACGCGAAGGAGCGGCTGGGCGAACTGGGCCTCTTGCCCGGACCCTGGCAGGTCCTGGCACTGCGGTCCGCGGCCCCTCTGGAGCCGGTCTCGGCGCTACGGTGCCTGAGCGAGGAGTGTCCGGTGTTGGTCGTTCCCAAGGGAGCGGAGCTGACCGTGCTTGTGCGGGCATCACACTGCGAGGCCACCGTTGAGTCCGCTGTTGCCCTGGTCGACGGGGGCCGCGTCGGCGTGAGCGACGTCGTACGATCCATCACCCAGCTCGCCGACGCGGTGCGCGAAGCACGCTGGGCTCTGGAGGCAGCGCAGGTCGAAGGCAATCAGGCGGCGTACTACGGTCAGGAAAGGCCGCTCTTCCTTCCTCGGACACTCGCCGAGGCGCGTGATGTCGTTGCCAGAGTGCTCGGCGAGCTGATCGCGTACGACGATGAACACGGAACCGCGCTGGTTCGCTCTCTGCGGGTCTACTTCGCCTCGAACCGGTCCTGGCAGGTGGCGAGCCGCGAGCTGATGGTCCACAAGCAGACGCTCGCCTACCGGATGCGTCGGGTCGAGGAACTCACAGGACGCCGGCTCGACAACCTCGACGACATCACCGAAC
>CAMLJW010000269.1 GCA_946480485.1 uncultured Streptomyces sp.
GGCGCCACCCGCGCCGACGACAAGCTCTCCGAGGCCGCGATGGAAGACCGCAAGCGCGAGGGGTACTTCTAGCCATGACCAGCACCAGCGAACCCACCGAGCCGCTGTCGGTCGAGCAGCTGTCCGCGACGACCCTGCTGCGCTTCGCCACCGCGGGGTCCGTCGACGACGGCAAGTCCACGCTCGTCGGCCGGCTGCTGCACGACTCCAAGTCGGTCCTCGCCGACCAGCTGGAGGCCGTCGAGCACGCCTCGCGCAGCCGCGGCCAGGAGGCGCCCGACCTGGCGCTGCTCACCGACGGTCTGCGCGCCGAGCGCGAGCAGGGCATCACGATCGACGTGGCGTACCGCTACTTCGCCACCGCCCGCCGCCGGTTCATCCTCGCCGACACACCCGGCCATGTGCAGTACACCCGCAACATGGTGACGGGTGCCTCCACGGCCGAGCTGACGGTGATCCTCGTGGACGCCCGCAACGGCGTCGTCGAGCAGACCCGCCGGCACGCCGCGATCGCCGCGCTGCTGCGCGTCCCGCACGTGGTGCTGGCCGTCAACAAGATGGACCTCGTGGACTACCAGGAGTCCGTCTTCAGCGCGATCTCCGAGGAGTTCACGGCGTACGCGTCCGAGCTGGGCGTCCCGGAGATCACCGCGATCCCGATCTCGGCGCTCGCCGGTGACAATGTGGTGGACGCCTCCTCCCACATGGACTGGTACGGCGGCCCGACCTTCCTGGAGCACCTGGAGACGGTCCCGGTCAGCCATGACCTGACGTCCTGCCACGCGCGCCTGCCCGTGCAGTACGTGATCCGTCCGCAGACCGCCGAGCACCCGGACTACCGGGGCTACGCGGGTCAGATCGCGGCCGGTACGTTCTACGTCGGCCAGGTGGTCACCGTGCTGCCCTCCGGCCGTACGACGAGGATCTTTGGCATCGACCTGCTGGGCGAGCCGGTCGAGGTGGCCTGGACGACGCAGTCGGTGACGGTCCTTCTGGAGGACGACATCGACATCTCGCGCGGCGACCTGATCGTGCCGAGCAAGGACGCGCCCGCGACGACGCAGGACATCGAGGCGACCGTCTGCCACGTCGCCGACGCGGCGCTGACCGTCGGCCACCGTGTGCTGCTCAAGCACGGCACCCGCACGGTCAAGGCGATCGTCAAGGACATCCCGTCGCGGCTGACCCTCGCCGACCTGTCCCTGCATCCGCACCCGGGGCAGCTGGTCGCCAACGACATCGGCCGCGTCAAGATCCGTACCGCCGAGCCGCTGCCGGTCGACGCGTACTCCGACTCCCGGCGCACCGGTTCGTTCATCCTGATCGACCCGGCCGACGGCACCACGCTCACCGCGGGCATGGTCGGCGAGTCCTTCGCCTCGCCGGAACCGGTCAAGACCGAGGCCGACGACGACGGCTGGGACTTCTGACCATGACCTCCACGGACTTCTACGGCATGTTCGCGAAGGAGGGCGGCCGCGTCGGCAGCGGGGCCCTCGGCAGCGGTCAGGGCGGGATAGCGCGATGTGCGTGACGCGCGCGGCGCGCAGGGGGCACGGGCACCGCTCGCGTGCCCTCACCCCGCACCGCCACCGCCACCGAAGACCTGCCGACTTCCCGGCCACGACCTGACCACCGAAGGACCGTGACCGCCGGCCACCGAGAGGAACCCCTCCCGTGCCTGCCACCACCCCAAGTAGCCTGCGCCGCGGCCTCGCCGCCGTAGCCGCGCTGCCGCTCCTCGCACTTGCCGCCACGGCCTGCAGCTACGGCTCCCAGGCGAAGGACGACTCGGCGAACGTCGCCGCCCAGGGCAAGAAGATCGACGGCCTCGACACCGTCAGAATCGGCTACTTCGGCAACCTCACGCACGCCACGGCTCTCGTCGGCGACCAGAAAGGCTTCTTCCAGAAGGAGCTCGCCGGTACGCAGGCCCGGTACTCGGCGTTCAACGCGGGCCCCTCCGAGATCGAGGCGCTGAACTCGGGTTCCATCGACATCGGCTGGATCGGCCCCTCCCCGGCGATCAACGGCTACCTCAAGTCCGGCGGCAAGAGCCTGCGCATCATCGGCGGTTCGGCGTCCGGCGGAGTGAAGCTCGTGGTCAACCCGGAGAAGATCAAGTCCCTGAAGGACGTCAGGGGCAAGAAGATCGCGACCCCGCAGCTCGGCAACACCCAGGACGTGGCGTTCCTCAACTGGATCGCCGAGCAGGGCTGGAAGGTCGACGCGCAGAGCGGCAAGGGCGATGTCTCGGTCGTCCGCACGGACAACAAGATCACCCCGAACGCCTACAGGTCGGGCTCCATCGACGGTGCCTGGGTGCCGGAGCCGACCGCGTCCAGGCTGGTCGCCGAGGGCGCCAAGGTGCTGCTCGACGAGGAGAGCCTGTGGCCCGGCAAGAAGTTCGTGATCACGAACATCATCGTGTCGCAGAGCTTCCTCAAAGTGCACCCGAAGGTCGTCGAGGCGGTGCTGAGGGGCTCAGTGAAGACCAACGCGTGGATCAACGCCCATCCGGACGAGGCGAAGGCCGCCGCGAACGAGCAGCTGAGGATCGACTCCGGCAAGGCACTGCCGGCAAACGTCCTCGACCCCGCGTGGATGTCCATCCGGTTCATCGATGACCCGCTGGCCGCCACCCTCGGCACCGAGGCGGAGCACGCGGTCAGGGCGGGTCTGCTGGAGAAGCCCGACCTCAGCGGCATCTACGACCTCACGCTGCTGAACAAGGTCCTCAAGGACGAGGGCCACAGCACGGTCGACGACGCCGGTCTCGGCGTCCAGTAAGCCCGTAAGCCAACACGATGAGTTCCCAGGAGGTGACGACCATGGCAACCGCCCTCGCCAAGGCCGCCGACGCCGTTACGTCGGTCGAACACGCCGCGCGGATCGAACACGTCTCGAAGTCCTTCGCCGGGCCCGCCGGGCAGCAGCTCGTCCTCGACGACATCACGCTCGATGTCGCGCCGGGGGAGTTCGTCACCCTCCTGGGGGCCTCCGGTTGTGGCAAGTCGACGCTGCTGAACCTGGTCGCCGGCCTCGACAGGCCGACCGCGGGCAGTATCACGACGGACGGCCGCCCGGCGCTGATGTTCCAGGAGCACGCGCTCTTCCCGTGGCTGACCGCCGGCAAGAACATCGAACTCGCCCTGAAACTCAGGGGAGTCGCGAAGGCCGAGCGCCGCGACAGGGCGCAGGAGCTGCTGGAACTTGTCCGGCTGAAGGGCGCGTACGGGAAGCGGGTGCACGAACTGTCGGGCGGTATGCGGCAGCGTGTCGCGCTGGCCCGCGCGCTCGCCCAGGACAGCAAGCTGCTGCTCATGGACGAGCCGTTCGCGGCCCTCGACGCCATCACACGGGATGTGCTGCACGACGAACTGACCCGTATCTGGCGTGAGACCAATCTGTCGGTCCTGTTCGTGACGCACAACGTGCGCGAGGCGGTCCGGCTCGCGCAGCGCGTCGTACTCCTCTCCTCACGTCCCGGGCGGGTCGCGCACGAGTGGTCGGTGGACATTCCGCAGCCGCGCCGCATCGAGGATTCCGCCGTGGCGGAACTGTCCGTCGAGATCACCGAACAACTGCGTGGGGAGATCCGCCGCCATGGCCAGCACTGAGACCAAGGCCGACGGGAACGTCGGGGACAGCACTGATCTGGCCGGTCTGGAGGCGGGGCTCGACGCGCTGGAGACGGTTCAGACGAGCCGGACCCCGTTCCGCCAGACACTGGTCCAGAAGATCCTTCCGCCGATCGTCGCCGTCGCGCTGGTCGTGGTGGTCTGGCAGGTGCTGATCGCGTTCAGGGTCGTCGACGACCCGACCAGGCTGCCCTCGCCGTCCGCGGTGTGGGGCGAGGTCCGCGAGGCCTGGCTGCAGGGCACGCTGCTCGACTACATCTGGACCAGCGTGTCGCGCGGTCTGCTCGGCTTCCTGTTCGCGCTCGTCATCGGCACTCCGCTGGGCCTGCTGGTAGCGCGCGTGAAGTTCGTGCGCGCGGCGATCGGCCCGATCCTCTCGGGACTGCAGTCCCTCCCGTCGGTTGCCTGGGTGCCGCCGGCCGTCGTCTGGCTCGGCCTGAACAACGAGATGATGTACGCGGTGATCCTGCTCGGCGCGGTCCCGTCGATCGCCAACGGCCTGGTGTCCGGCGTCGACCAGGTGCCGCCGCTGTTCCTGCGGGCGGGACGCACCATGGGGGCGACGGGGCTGCGCGGCACCTGGCACATCGTCATGCCGGCCGCTCTGCCCGGCTACCTGGCGGGTCTGAAGCAGGGCTGGGCGTTCTCGTGGCGTTCGCTGATGGCCGCCGAGATCATCGCCTCGTCGCCCGACCTGGGCGTGGGCCTCGGCCAGCTGCTGGAGAACGGCCGCAACGCCAGCTCCATGTCCATGGTCTTCCTCGCCATCCTGCTCATCCTGATCGTCGGTATCGCCATCGACCTGCTGATCTTCAGTCCGCTGGAGCGGTGGGTGCTGCGCAACCGCGGTCTCCTGGGGAGGAACTGAACTCCCATGCGCCCTCAACCGGCCCATCCCGTGCTCCTCGTCATCGCCCACGGCAGCCGCGACCCGCGCCATGCCGCGACCGTGCAGGCCCTGGTGCGCCGGGTGCGGGCCATGCGGCCGGGGCTGCGCGTGGAGACCGGTTTCCTGGACTTCAACGTCCCCGCTGTCTCGCCGGTGCTGGAGTCCCTGACGGCGCAGGGAGTACGCGACGTCGTGGCCCAACCGCTACTGCTGAACCGGGCCTTCCACGCGAAGGCCGACATACCGGCGGTCCTGCGGGAGGCACCGTCGCGGCTGCGGATCCGGCAGGCCGAGGTGCTCGGCCCGTCGCCGCTGCTGACGGCCGCGCTGGAACGGCGGTTGTACGAGGCCGGGCTGAGCCCGGCCGACAAGTCCTCGACCGGGGTCGTGCTGGCCTCGGCGGGGTCCACGGACCCGGAGGCGATCGCAGTGATCGCAGAAATCGCGCGGGAGTGGCGGCACACCGGTTGGTGCGCCGTGCGGCCTGCGTTCGCCTCCGCATCACTCCCCCGCACCGAGGACGCCGTACGGGAGCTGCGCGCCCTCGGCTGCGACCGGGTGGCGGTCGCACCGTACGTCCTCGCGCCCGGCTTCCTGCCGGACAGCATCGCGCGCGGGGCCGCGGACGCGGACGTCCTGGCGGATGTGCTGGGCCCGGCGCCGGAGGTGGCGCGGGTGCTGCTGGACCGGTACGACGAGGCACGGACGCCGGCGCTCGCGGCGCTCGGCGCCTGAGCGCTCCGCTGGGAGTACGGTCCGAATCCGGTCCGGAATCCGGTCCCGAATTCGGGAACCCGCAGGCCGTCTGTGGCTGGTCGCGCCGCGCTGCGGACCGTCGTCGCGCAGCGTCTCGTGATGCGCGCCGCGCGCCATGAGCGCCACGTCGTGCCCCGCCGCCGCGAGCGGGCCGCCGATGACGCCGCCGACCGCTCCTGGCCCCATGATGAGCTAACGCGTGCCGCTGAGCCTCGCACGGACGTGTGGGGCGGGACCGCCGTCAGCCGCCGGTCGTCTCCGCGAGTTTGACCACGGTGTTCCAGTTGCGTGTGGTGGCGATCAGGCCCTTCAGCAGCCTGGGCCTCGAAAGGCTCTCGGCCAGCTTGGAGCGACCGAGGCCGTCGGGGGCGTAGAGGTAGAGGCAGCGGTCGCCGAGGCGGAACTCCTCCGGCAGGAAGGAGGCCTGGTCGAGGGACGCGAAGCGTTCGGGGCCGACCGGGGCCGAGAAGTAGGTGACGTGCAGCTGCTTGGCCTCCAGCTCGGCGGCCTGGAACGGGCAGGCCTCGAGCACGGCCCGGAGGTACGCGTGGTCGCGCACCAGGACGTCGACGGGGAAACCGAAGCACTTCTCGAGGGCGCCCGACAGCTCCGCCGCGAGAGACTCCTCGTCGCCGTGGTCGCTGGTGAAGGTGGCGTTGCCGCTCTGCAGATAGGTGCGTACGCCGGTGTGGCCGAGGCCCTCCAGGAGCGCGCGCAGTTCGGCCATCGGCACCTTCTTGTTGCCGCCCACGTTGATCCCGCGCAAAAGCGCAGCGTACGTCATCATCCACACACGTTATACGGGTTCATGCGTTCGAGGGCACTCAGGCCACGGTGCTCCCCCAGACCGCGGTGCTCCAGACCGCGGTGGTCCAGACTTGCGGTGCTCAGGCCGCCTCGGTGACGACTTCGCGGTCGAAGGAGACGATCGTGCGGGTGAAGTCGCGGGTGGAAAGCAACAGCTTGTAGATGATGGCGAGCTCGAAGACGAGGAGGAGCGCGCCGGACACGAGGGTCGCCTCGATCACCGCGTCGAGGAGCGGGCCGACGATGAAAACACCCATCTGGAATTCGATGCCGCTCACCAGGTGGCTACGAATACGGTGGCGGAGCAGGAGGCAGCGTACGCGCAGGTAGACCGGGAAGCGGTGGCGGAACTCCTGGTGCAGATCGATGACTCGCGGCTGCTTCTCCAGGGATTCGGCAGCGGGTCCGCCGACCGCCCTGTTCTCGGAAAACGATTCCGCCCCATCCTCGGAAACCGCCGCCGTCCTGCGGAGATCCTGTGCGATGTCGGCCTCGGGATTGTTGCGCAGCAGGTCTTCCATGAAGGCGAGTCGGGCGGAATTCTCTGCGCGCCGCGCCTCCCGCACACGCGCCTTGATCTGCTTCCGCATGGAGTGGCGGATCTTGAAGATTTCCAGGGAGTTGATGTAGCGCAACATGTCCAGGCCGACGACGGCGAGGGCGAGCCAGATGTAGACCGTGTCATCGGTGCGCTGGTACTGACCGGCCATCAGCGCGACTCCGCACACCATCACGCGGACGCGGTCGAAGACGAAGTCCAGCCAGGCCCCGAACACGGAACCCTGGCCGGTGAGCCGGGCCACCTTCCCGTCCATGCAGTCGAGGACGAAGCTCAGGTGGTAGACGATCGCGCCGGCGATCAGCCAGCGCCAGTCACCGAACGCGAAGCACGCCGACGAGGCCAGCCCCAGCAGGAACGCTCCCCAGGTGATCTGGTTCGGCGTGATCGTCGTCCGCATCGCGGTGAAGCGCACGAGCGGTGTGGCGACCGGGTCGACGAGCAGCACGGTCCACCACGCGTCGCGCTTCTTCTCGGTGATGCGGCGCACCTCGGCGAGGGGCGGTATGTCTCGGCGCATGGGTCAACTTCCCGAGTTCGGTTTGAGTTCACCTCACGCTAAGAAGCCGATCGAACAAGGAACAAGAAGGAGTCTGTGCAACCTTTGAAGACGG
>CAMLJW010000270.1 GCA_946480485.1 uncultured Streptomyces sp.
TCTACTGACAGCCGCGTAAGCCATCAGGTGTTGCGAGGACCCCAAGAATCCGCCCTGACGCGGCAGGGGGCTTTGTTGCGTTCTGGATTGTGCTCACTCCCGCGGGGAACCGTCGGCTCCCCGTTATCCTCCTAGTACCTGTTCCGAGTTTCGGGCTGGATCAGGGAGCGGGGCGTGGTGCATGCGAACGCAAGGCGCCGGAAGGTCCTCGGTTGGGGTCCCCCCTGGGCCTTAAGACCTTGGGGGAGGAGCTACTAGGGCATTTCGGCAACGCGGCGAGCGTGCGTGCCCCGCCCCGCGAGCCCAGCCGGAAACTTGGAACAGGCCGTAGTCGGGCGTGCGCCCCGCGTCCGGAAACCGGCGTCCTGAACCTGGCGTCCTGAACCTTTCGATGGGTGCGGAGAATGATCGAGGCAGTTGGCCTGACGAAGTGCTACGGCGCCAAGACGGCGGTGCACAACCTTTCCTTCCAGGTGCGCCCGGGTGCTGTCACCGGTTTCCTCGGGCCGAACGGGTCGGGCAAGTCGACCACGATGCGGATGATTCTCGGCCTGGACAACCCCACCTCGGGGCAGGTGACGATCGGCGGCTACCCGTACCGGAAGCTGCCGAACCCGTCCCGCCAGGTCGGCGCGCTGCTCGACGCCAAGGCCGTGCACGGCGGCCGGCACGCCCGCAACCACCTGCTGTGCCTCGCTCAGCTGTCGGGCATCCCGGTTCGCCGCGTGGACGAGGTGCTCGGTGTCGTGGGTCTGCAGGACGTGTCGAGGAGGCGCTCCAAAGGCTTCTCGCTCGGCATGGGCCAGCGGCTCGGCATCGCGGCCGCGCTGCTCGGCGATCCGCAGGTGCTGCTCTTCGACGAGCCGGTCAACGGCCTCGATCCTGAGGGCATCCGGTGGGTGCGCGACCTCATGAAGTCCCTTGCGGCGGAAGGCCGTACGGTCTTCGTCTCCTCGCATCTGATGAGCGAAATGGCCCTGACCGCCGACCACTTGATCGTGATCGGGCGCGGAGAGCTGCTCTCCGACATGAGCGTGAAGGACTTCATCTCCGCCAACTCCGCGAGCTTCGCGCGCGTACGGACGCCCGACGCCGAGCCGCAGCAGCGGGAGAAGCTGACGGCCACGCTGACCGGGGCGGGCGGCCAGGTGATGCCCGAGCAGGACGGGGCGCTGCGCGTCACCGGACTGCCGCTGCCCCACATCAGCGACCTCGCGAACGGCGCCGACGTACGCCTGTGGGAGCTGTCGCCGCACCAGGCCTCGCTGGAGGAGGCCTACATGCGGATGACTCAGGGCGCCGTCGACTACCGCTCGATCACCGACCAGCGCGCGGGCCTCCAGCAGGAACCGCAGCCGGGCGCCATGCCGCCACCGCAGATGCCGGCGCCCGGACAGGGCCAGCCGGGCTGGTACGCTCCGCCGCCTCAGCAAGGCGGACAGCCGTTCGCGATGCCGCAGGGGCAGCCGATGCCCCAGGCGCGGCCCACCGGCCCGTACGGGGCGCCTGCCGCGCCCGGCGGCACCGGCGGGCCCAACCCCTACGCCCAGGGCGACCCCGCGCCCACCGCCCAGCCCGCCACCACCACCCACCTGGCCAAGCCCGAGGACACCCGATGAGCATGCCCCAGCCTCCGGTGCCGCAGAACTCCGCACCCAACTGGCAGGCGGGGCCACGTACTTCGTACACCTCGCCGATCCCGGTCGTCCGCACGCACCTGGGGCACGCCCTCGCCTCGGAGTGGACGAAGATCAGATCGGTGCGCTCCACGATGTGGACGCTCGGCGTCTTCGTGCTGCTCGTGGTCGGTATCGGCCTGGCCGCCGGCGCGGCCATCTCCTCCTCGTCGCCGGGCCCGTCCGGCGAGAATCCGCTGTCTCTTGGATTCTTCGGGCTGCTCCTCGGCACCATGTGCATCATCACGCTCGGCGTGATGACCACCGCCTCCGAGTACGGCACCGGCATGATCCGGACCACGATGACCGCGTGCCCCAGCCGAGGGCGGGTGCTGACGGCGAAGGCGATCGTGTTCTTCCTGGTCGCGTTCGTGGTCACGCTGGTGTCCGCCGCGTTCGTCGGCTTCGCGCAGGTGGCCATGATGGACGGCACCGGAGTGGACGTCCCCACGGGTGAGGACTGGCTGAAGGGCACGGTCGGGATCGCCCTCTACATCGCGTCGCTCGGACTGCTCTCGCTCGTCGTGGGATCGCTCGTCCGGCACTCAGCGGGCGCGATCACCATCATGATCGGGGCCGTGCTCGCTCCGCTGGTCATCGCGATGTTCATGTTCGCGGAGTTGCTGAGCGACCTGCGCGAAGCCCTCGTCGAGTACTCGATCCCGAACCAGCTCAGCGTCTTCTACGACAGGTCGCTCAGCGGCTCCGGACCGTCCGGCTGGGAGCCGCTGTGGATCATGCTGGGCGTGACGGCCGTCGCGTTCGTCGGGGCCTACGCACTGCTGGAGAAGCGGGACGTGTAGCGGACGGACGCGTGAAACGTCCGCGCACGTGGGTAAAACGCGCACGTAGGTAAAAGAGGAGCTCAGAACCTCGGGACGTTACGGGACCGCTGCACCCGGATGGTGCGGCGGTCCTTCGCGTTCCAGCACGCCTTGTGCCAGTGACGGCGGTCGTCCACGCCCGCGTCCCCGGGCCAGGCCACCACATGAGGGACGCCGGCGGGGATCATCTGGTCGCAGCCCGGGCAGCGGTAGGTCTTGCCCTCGGCGCTCGCGCCCGCCACATGGCGCACGCTCCACTCCTCGCCCCGCCAGTTCTCCGTGGACTGCCGGCCGCCGTAGCGGGCGGAACGGTCGGCCTCGTCCGTGGACGCTCTCCGGCCGGACGAGCCGGCGCCCTTTGGACGGTTGCGGCGCGGGGACACAGGACACCTCAAAAGCTTTTACTGGGAGCACGGGCCGTCTCCAGCCTACGCGGCGCAGGCCTGGGTAGACGTACCGCACCAACCCTCCAGAAGCCCCGCATGACCGGCTCATTCCACAGACAATCCGTCAATCTCCCCGCGGGGCCGTGTCTTTGGCACGTGTCAGACGGTTATGCGGATTGGCGAGTCGCGTCGGCGCCAAGGAAGAGGCAGGAGTGCGATGCGTGTAGGAAGCTTTGTGCTGGCGGCCCGGTTCCCGGGGCAGGGCCAGGGGGAGGCGCTGCACCGCGCGGTGCGATCGGCGGAGGTCGCCGAGGAGGCGGGGCTCGACACGGTATGGCTGGCAGAGCACCACTTCGTGCCGTACGGAACGTGCCCGTCGGCGGTCACGCTCGCCGCGTTGCTGCTGGGCCGCACCCGCCGGATCCGGGTGGGCACGGCGGTCAGCGTGCTGCCCACCACACACCCCGTGGCGCTCGGCGAGCAGGCCGCGCTGCTGCATGTGACATCCGGCGGACGCTTCACACTGGGGGTGGGGCGCGGCGGCCCGTGGGTCGATCTGGAGGTCTTCGGGTCGGGTCTCGAGGCATACGAGAAGGGGTTCCCGGAATCACTCGATCTGCTGGTGCGCTGGCTGCGCGAACCGTCCGTCTCGAGTGGGGGCGAGCGCTTCGCGTTCCGTGAGGTCCCTGTCGTGCCCATGCCGTCACAGGCCCTGACGGGCGGCGAGAGGCCCGAGGTCGTCATGGCCTGCACGTCACCGGCGAGTGTCCGGCTGGCCGCCGAGCGCGGTCTGTCGATGCTGCTCGGGATGCATGTCGGGGACGAGGAGAAAGCGGAGATGGTCGCCCTGTGGCGCACATACGCGCGGGCCGCGGGGCGCTCGTCCGAGGAGATGGGGCGCGCGGCCCATGTCTCGGCCGGTGTCGCACAGATCGCGGATTGCCGTACCGACGCGGCCGAGACGCTCCTCAAGGCGATGCCGGGCTGGCTGAAACAGGGACTCGACGCGCACATAACGGTGGACGGCCGCGCCCGGGCGATGCGCGACCCATTGGCCTACACCGAACTACTCTGCGGCCTCCACCCCGTAGGCACCCCTCAACTGTGCGCCGACCGCCTCGCCGCCACGTCGGAACGCACCGGCATCACCCGCTTCGCCCTCCTCGTGGAGGGTTCGGGCGACCTGGCAGCCACAGAGGAGAACGTACGCAGACTGGGAGCCGAGGTCCTGCCCCGACTGCGGTGAACGAAACCCCGCCCAGGGGCCCGTGCAGACCGCGTCCGGTACGGGATCGGATGCGGGTCGCCTCGGGGTGCCAGGCCGAGACCCGGGCAGGGTCCACATCCGAACGCCCGGGCAGAGCACCACGAAGGAACCAATGCCGAGCGACCGGAAACGGGTTCAGGGGAGAGCCTGCCGCCCCGGTACCAGATGCACCTCCCGCGTACGGGGCGGCAAGCCCTACGGCATCGCTGCGGTCAGCAGTCCCGGAACTCCGGTGACTGGTTCAGCAGTTGACTGCGCACCGAGGTGAAGCGGGTCAGGGTGCCGTCCACTGACGCGTCCAGCGGGAACACAGCCACCCGGTGGCAGTTCTGGAAGGCCAGCCGCACTCCGAAGTGCCGCTGCAGCGCACCGCGTATCGCGTCACTCGCGAGCGCACGCAGCAACTGGCCACGCGCCTGCTCGTCCGGCGGCGGCGTCCGGTTGTCGGCGAAGGGTCCGCCGTCCACCTTCAGTTGGGCCACCAGGGAACTGATCATCTCCCATGCGTAGGGCAGGGAGGTCCGGACGCAGTCGACGAATTCCGCTTCGTCGACCTCGCCTCGCTCGGCCTTTTCGAGTATGGCCGGTGAGACGTCCAGCGACATGGGTTCTCCTCTCGCACCCTCTCTCGCCAGAGGGGGTTGGCTGACGGGGAAGGAGACCGCGCAATCGAACACGCTGCGTATACGCAGCGCGACCTCCCGTTTATACGTTAGGCAACTGTTCCTGCTCGCACCAGGAGATCCGGAACACAGTGGGCCCCCGATGCGCACACAACCGGCCACTTTCGAAGAGCACTTGCCGGGGGCAAATGGGCCGACGCGACAGTCCGCACGACGGCCCGGACGAGGCCCGAAGAAGGTCCGGATGAAGAAGATTGGAAGGGTAAACGCGCTGGGCAAAAGGGGCGAACCCGAGCTTCTCCATCGAGGCCGGTGGCGCGTGGCCGGTGGGCGAATCGCGTGGACGGCCGCCGGTCGAGTAGCGTTGCCGACCATGCGTCTCGTCATTGCCCGCTGCTCAGTTGACTACGCGGGCCGGCTCACCGCCCATCTCCCATCGGCGCCCCGCCTCATTCTGGTGAAGGCGGACGGCAGTGTCTCGATCCATGCGGACGACCGGGCCTACAAGCCCCTCAACTGGATGTCTCCGCCCTGCACGTTGAAGGAGGGTGTGGGCGACGACGAGGGCACAGCGGCCGTCTGGACCGTCAGCAACAAGGCGGGCGAGAAGCTCATCATCACGATGGGGGAGATACTCCACGACTCCTCGCACGAGCTCGGCGTGGATCCGGGCCTGATCAAGGATGGCGTGGAAGCACACCTTCAAGAGCTGCTCGCCGACCGCATCGAAACCCTCGGCGACGGCTACTCGCTGATCCGCCGCGAGTACATGACGGCCATCGGCCCGGTCGACATCCTCTGCCGGGACGCGGACGGACAGACCGTCGCCGTGGAGATCAAGCGGCGCGGCGAGATCGACGGCGTGGAGCAACTCACGCGTTATCTGGACCTGTTGAACCGCGACCCGCATCTCGCCCCGGTACGCGGCATCTTCGCGGCCCAGGAGATCAAGCCCCAGGCCCGCGTACTCGCCACCGACCGCGGCATCGGCTGCACGGTGCTCGACTACGACGCTCTGCGCGGGATCGAGGACGACAAGCTGCGGCTGTTCTGACAGCCCACGCCCGCCGTCGCCCGCGGTCGCAGGTTCTGCGACCGCCCTGCGACCGCCGGTGACCCGCCTACGACGCGGAGAGGGCCGGGTCCTGCGCAAGGACCCGGCCCTCTGTCACGCCGTACGCCCCGTCGTACGGGATGCGGCCCGTCAGCCCGCCCCGAAGACGACATGCTCGGCGTCAGATCACCGTCGTCCCGTCCGTCGTACCGGACCCGCTCGTCGACCCCGGCGCCTCGCTGTTTGCGGGCCCGCTCGCGGAGCCGGAGCTCTCGGCCGGGCGGGAAGCCGGTGCGCTCGACACCGGACCGCCGGCCGAGTCCGACGTCTCCGGTGACGACGGCGGGGTGTCCGTCGGCGGCTCGGAGGTCGGTGGGGTCGTGGGCTCATCGGTCGGCGGCTCGCTCGTCGGCGGGTCGGTCGGCCGAGAAGGCGACGGCTTCGTGGGCGTCTCACCAGGGTCGGTCGGATCGGCCGGGCCGGTCGGATCGGCCGGGTCACTCGGGTCCTTCGAGCTGCTCGGGTGGTCCGACGGCTCCTTCCTCGAACTCGGCGTCGGATCGTCCGAAGTGCCCAGCAACCCGTCCTCCCCCGGGTCCGCCGGCCGGTTCGTCGAGTCCGAGTCGCCGCCGTCCTTCTCCGACTCGTCCGCGCCTGGTCCGCCGCCGTCCTCTCCCGCGCTCGCCGACGGGGTGACGCCGACCTTCTTGGCGGGAGCGTCGTCATCGTTGTTCGAGGTCGCGCCCAGCGTCACCACCGTGCCGAGCACGGCCGCGAGGAGCGCGCCCGCGCCCGTGGCCACCAGATTGCGCCGGGCTCCGCTCATCAGCCGCTTGACACCACCGTGCTGCGGCGACACGGAAGGCACGGTCCGGTGCGTGACCAACGTCGAGGTACCGCCAGGCTGTTGGGGCGACGGGACCGGCGGGACCACGCAGAACGCGGCCGGTACGCCACCGGGAGGCGACGCCGACTCCTCATGGCGCGCACCGGGCACCTCCTCGCCCGCCGTCGAGCTCACCCCGCTCGTCGAACCCACCCCGCTCGGCGTGTGGCCGAAGGGGTCGGCGACCAGCGCGAGGGCACGGCGGCCGGCGACCATGCCGCGCTTGTCGGCGAGAGCGCCGCGCAGCCCGATGGAGGCCTCCAACTCGGCGCGGGCCCGGTCCAACTGTGCGTCGCAGAGCGCGAGGATGCCCAGCTCATGGTGGAAGTAGGCCTGGTCGGAGACCTCACCCGCGAGCCGGGCCGCCTCGGAGCCGGCGCGCAGTGCGCGCTCCCAGGCGCTCCAGTGCAGCCCCACGGCGAACCCGGGCGCGGCCGCGCGCGCCAGCCGCACGGCGGCGCTCGCCTCCCCCTCGTCGGCCGACGAGGCGGGTCCCCCCTGTCCATAGGGGTGCTCCCTGCTCGAGCC
>CAMLJW010000271.1 GCA_946480485.1 uncultured Streptomyces sp.
GAGGGGCCGGTCCCCGTCCGGACCGAAGACCTCGGGGAAGTGGGCGGGCTGGATACGGCCGAGGATGACGTTGGCGTCGGTGACCGTGAGCGGGCCGCCGCGCCGGTCGCAGGCGGGTCCCGGGTCCGCGCCCGCCGAGTCCGGCCCCACGCGGTAGCGGGAGCCGTCGAAGTGGAGCACGGAGCCGCCACCCGCCGCGACGGTGTGGATGTCCAGCATGGGCGCGCGCAGCCGTACGCCGGCGATCTGAGTGGTGAAGACACGTTCGTACTCGCCGGCGAAGTGCGAGACATCCGTGGACGTGCCGCCCATGTCGAAGCCGATGACGCGGTCGAAGCCCGCGAGCTGCGACATGCGCGCCATGCCGACGATGCCGCCGGCGGGTCCGGACAGGATGGCGTCCTTGCCGCGGAACCGGCCGGCCTCCGTGAGCCCGCCGTTGGACTGCATGAACATCAGCCGCACGCCCTGGAGTTCATCGGCGATGTGCTGGACATGGCGCCGTAGCACGGGCGACAGATAGGCGTCGACGACGGCCGTGTCGCCGCGCGGGACGAGCTTCATCAGTGGGCTGACCTCGCTGGAGAGCGAGATCTGCGGGAAGCCGGTGCGGACGGCCAGCTCGCCGATGGCCTGCTCGTGGGCGGGATGCAGGTGGCTGTGCAGGCAGACGACGGCGACGGCGCGGATTCCGGCGTCGTACGCCTCCTGGAGTGAGGCGGCGAGAGCGTCGAGGTCGGGGGCGCGCAGTACGGTCCCGTCGGCGGCGATGCGCTCGTCGGCCTCGACGACCCGTTCGTAGAGCGGCTCCGGCAGTTCGATCGCTCGGGCGAAGATCCGCGGACGGTTCTGGTAGGCGATGCGCAGCGCGTCACAAAAGCCGCGGGTGATGACCAGAAGGCTGCGCTCGCCCTTGCGCTGCAGGAGGGCGTTGGTGGCGACGGTGGTACCCATGCGGACGGATTCCACCGGCAGGCCGCTGCCTTGGCGGGGTGGGGCCTCGCCGGCTTCGGTGAGGAGTTCGCGCATGCCCGCCACGGCGGCGTCGGCGTATCTGGCCGGGTTGTCGGAGAGGAGTTTACGGGTGAGCAGCAGACCGTCGGGCCGTCGCGCGACGACATCGGTGAAGGTGCCGCCGCGGTCGACCCAGAACTGCCAGCCCGTCACGTCTGTCTCCCAGATGTCGCGCTGCCCCGACTTCCAGCCAAAGGTGCCGGTCGGCGATCGTCAAATCATATCGGGGTCGGGTGCCTCGGCGCGGGCCCGGAAAGGCGTCGTTTCTCGGCGAAGCTCGGGACGCTCTGCGGTTCGGCGTCCACGATCTGCGTTTCGCCACGAGCTGTACGTGGTCTCCGCGCCGGGGGGGCGATCAGTTCCCCGGCGACTCCGCCGTCGTCCCGTCCGGCCAGTCCGCCGGTCTGGTGGCGCAGTCGCCGATCCGGGCCGGGTGGTCCGTCGTCCGGGTCCGCCGACCGGTCACAGCGCCCGCAGGCCGTTGATCACGTCTCGCAGGATGCTCTCGTCCGGCAGCTCGGCGGGGGGTATCGGACGCTTCACATGAACCATTTCCACATCCACAAGATCGCCTATGAGGACGCGTACCACCCCAATGGGGAGGTTGAGTCCGGCGGCGAGTTCGGCGACCGACTGGGGGGCGTCACGGCAGAGTCCGACGATGTCCACATGCTCTGGGGACAGCGCCTGGTCCGCTTCCGAGTCGTCGGTGTGCGGTTCCGTCACGACCACCGCGATCAAGTCGAGGCGGTGCTGTGTCGCGCTGGTGGTGCGGCCGCGCGTCATGGCATACGGACGGACCACCGGTCCTGCCACGTCGTCGAACCAGTGGGACATCCCCTGACCGTCTCCTCTCATGCCATCTCACCACCCGCCGGCGGGCAGTTCGGTGCGCGGAGCGGAGGCCAGATGTACGCCGACCCTCTTGACCAGCAACGTCATCTCGTACGCGACCTGCCCGACGTCGGATTCGGCGTCCGCGAGGACTGCGAGGCAGCTGCCGTCGCCCGCGGCCATGACGAACAGGAAGGCATCGTCGAGCTCGACGATCGTCTGGCGGACGCTGCCGGCCTCGAAGTGCCGGCCGACGCCCTTGGCGAGGCTGTGGAATCCGGAGGCGACGGCGGCGAGGTGTTCGCTGTTCTCCCTGCTGAGATCCTTGGAGACTCCCGTGGGAAGTCCGTCGCCGGAGAGTACGACTGCCTTGCGGATGCTGGCTACGCGCTCCACCAGTTCGTCCAGGAGCCAGTTGAGTTCGCCGGACAGGTTGGTGGTTGCGGCGTGGCCAGTGGCCTTCGGTTCGGTCATCGACCGTCCCCCTTAGTCGTTCCTTGTGCTGGGCCGCCCTGGGCGTCGTCGCCCGCGGCGTTCTCCTCACGGCCGCGCTGCCAGCCACGCTGGAGTGAGGCCATGCGGCTGCCTACCTGGTCGGCGTCGCGATCGGTGGGCTCCGCCCCGCTCCCGGGGCCGGCCCCGTCACGCTCGGTGCGCCGCTCTGCGCCGTTCTTCAACTGCGGGGCCAGGCTGGCCTGGCGTACGCGGCGAGGCAGCGGGCCGGTGCCGACGCCTCCGGCCGGGGTGCCGGGGCGGGCGCTGCCCGAGGCGGTGCCGCGACGCGAGGTGCGATTGGGGAGCGATGGGGCGGTGCTGGACTCACCACCGCGGGGCTGGGCTTCGGCACGCTCGGGACCACGGCCGGGAATGTCGCCGGGTGCGGGGCCACGGCCCGTCGGCGCGGCGTGGCCCGCCCGTTCGGTGCTGCCCGCCCGTTCGGTGCTGCCCGCCGCCTCGGCGTCACGGTCCGGTGCCTTGCCGCATTCCGCCCCACGGTCCGGCGCCCTGTCGACCCCTGCCCCACGGCCCGGCGCGCTACCCCGTTCGGTCCGGCGGTCCGCCGAGTCGGCGCCCGCTTCGGGCCGGTCACCGGCCTCCTTCCGGCGGGCGGCGAGCGAGTCCGCCGCTTCCCGACGCGCGGGCAGCCGTCTGGCGTCTCGCGAGCGCTTCGGCAGCTCCTCGAGCGCGCCCGGCCGTTCGACCGCCTCGAGCGCCCGCTCGGCCGCTTCCGCCGACGTCCCGGTGTCCACGGGGTCCGACGGTTCCGCGCGCCGCGACCTCGTCTGGGTCACGGGGCGGCCGTGGGAGCTCACGAGCTTCGGTGTCCTGCGCCGCGGAAGCGGCACGGGCTCGCCCGAGCGGGGCGGCTCGCCAGGGACCTCACGTGCCTGCTGGTGCTGCCCCCTCGGCGCCGGGACTCCGCTGATGGAGCGGCGTGGGCGGAAGGGGCCGCCGCGTTCGCTGTCCTCGTCGCCCAGGGCTCCCGGGAAGTCGTCGAGAGCACCCAGGTCGACGGGGGCCTCCAGCTCGACCGGCCCGTCCAGGATGGAGGCCGGGAGGCCGGAGAACTGGGCGGGGCCTCGGGAGGGCGCGGTCGTACGGTTCTCGGCGCCCTCCTTCGGGGCGAGCGCCCGGTCGAGGCGGAAGCCCACGCCGTTGCTGTCGGGCACTTCGTCCGTGAGCAGCACGTCGGGAATGAAGACCACGGCGGTGGTCCCGCCGTACGGGGACGGTTGCAGGGAGACGCGTACATTCTGCCGCTGGGCGAGGCGGCTGACCACGAAGAGGCCGAGGCGGTCGGTGTCCGACAGCTCGAACTCCGGCGTCTCGGCGAGCCGCAGGTTGGCGTCGAGGAGCGCATCCGGGGCCATACCCAGGCCCCGGTCGTGGATCTCCAGCGTGAACCCGTTGGCGACACGTTCGCCGAGCACCTGGACGGCGGTGTGCGGGGGCGAGAACACCGTGGCGTTCTCCAGGAGTTCGGCCACGAGGTGGGTGAGGTCGGCGACCGCGGGGCCGGCGACGGCCATGCGCGGCAGTCGGCGTACCTCGATGCGCTCGTAGTCCTCGACCTCGGCGACGGCGGCGCGGACGACGTCCATCAGCTGGATGGGCTTGCGCCACTGCCGCGAGGGGGCTGCTCCGGAAAGGATCACCAGGCCCTCTGCGTGGCGGCGCATACGGGTGGTGAGATGGTCGAGGCGGAACAAGTCGGCGAGTTCGTCGGTGTCGTCGGTCCTGCGCTCCATGGTGTCGAGCAGGGTGAGCTGCTTGTGCAGCAGCACCTGGCTGCGTCGAGCGAGGTTCACGAAGACCTCGGAGACCCCACTGCGCAGCTCGGCCTGCTTGACGGCCGCCTCGACCGCGGCGCGCTGGAGGGTGTCGAGGGCCTGGCCGACCTCGCCGATCTCGGTTTTGTCGTACTCCAGGCGCGGCACTTCGGTCTCGACGTCGACCTGTTCGCCCGCCGAGAGCCGGCGCATGATACTGGGCAGCCGTTCCCCGGAAGCCTCGTGGGCGTCCAGGCACAGCCCGTGCAGGTCGCGGACGAGGCCGCGGCCGATGCGTACGGACATGAAGAGCGAGAGCAGCAGCGCGGCCAGGCCGAGCACGCCGGCGACGACGGCCTTGACGATGATGCCGACCGCCACGGGCCGGCCGCGGTCCTGGTAGCTGTCGCCCGCCTCCTTGTCGAGCTTGCCGAGCCCGTCGAGGACGTGGCCTGCCGCACTGTCCCAGCTCTTCGCCGTCACTCCGACGGGGTGGCCGGGCGTGGAGGTGATGACGGCCTGCTCGGCCACGCGCAGCGGCGCCGTGTCCGCGTTCTTCCAGTAAGACTCGAAGCGATCGCGTTCCGAGTAGGGCAGCAGCGGCAGGTTGTTGTAGTACATCAGCGTGCGCTGGGCGACGAGGTCGGACACGTCGCGGACCTCGTCGCGGGTGATCCGGCCGGCGACCAGGGAGGAGCCGAGCAGGGCGTCCTCGCGGGCGAGCAGTTCGCGGGCGCGCGCAAGGTTGACGAGGGCGCGGCCCTGCTTGTCCATCTCCACGTCGTCGGTGACGTGGAGGTTGGTCATGAGTGCGTAACAGGGGTCGACCAGACGGTTGTAGAGGTCGAGGGCCTGAGTGCGCCTGACCGTGCCGTCCTCGACGCTCTGGCGCAGCAGGTCGATGCCGTCGAAGGCGTCCAGGATCGCGGTGAGGCGCTGCCCCATGTCCGCGCCCATGTCGTCCCACAGGTCGCCGTCCTCGGCGTTCTTACGGATCTCCGCCACGGCTTCGTCGGTGGCGGCCCGGGTACGGCGCAAGTCGGCGAGGGCGTCGGAGGCTCGCGGATCTGCGAGGTACACGAGGGTCTGGCGGCGTTCGTACTGCAGGGCGCGCATGACGTCCTCGGTGGGGTAACCGATCTTCTGGACCACGGAGGACACGTTGAAGAGCTGATAGGCCTCGCGTCCCGTTAGTACAGTGGCGAAGCACCAGATCGCGGTCAGGGACACCAGCGGCACAAGGAGCAGCGCCACGATCTTCCGGCGGATGGACTTCCCGCGAAAGCGCATGGCCTCCCCCAGCTCGACCCCCGCCGGCCGGGGGCACACACGTGCGTCAGCAAACGGCGTGAGCCTACTACCGAGACGCGGGGAACTCGAAGGACTGTCCGGACGGACTCCCTCCGCGTTACCGCCACGACGGGAACAAGACATCCGCAGTTGTCCTTGATTACGGGAGATTGCCTCCCTGACTACGTCGTAGAACGCAGGGCTCCAACCTGTCTGCGCCCTTGGTCAGTTGGCCGAAATCTTTCGCTCGTTGGGAATCTTCGGGGCACTTCGATCGTCTGGTCTGTACAGGAGTCGGGAGCGGAATCGGCGTCAGGCGCCGCAAGCCGCCGGGCGGAGGCATAGCAGCGCGCAAGCCGGGCAGCCAGTGGTGAGTCGGAGTCTCGTGATACCGGTAGGGCTGCTGGGCGGTGGGGAGTGGCGGGTTGATGAGCACGGCGGAGCAGCGCGACGCGCCCGACAAGGGTCCTCTTGCTGGATGGGAGTCGAGCGTGGGGGAGGACGGCACGGCAATCGCGGCGGCGCGGCGAGGTACCCGGGCACAGGCGCCGGATCGAAACATTCCGGCGCAGGGTGACAGCGAAGAGCGAGCGTACTACCGGCCGTTGTGGGTCGACGAGCCCGCGACAAGAAGGCGGCTGCCCGATCCGGTGCGCAGGTCCGCGGTGCGGGCCGTCATCATCATCGCCGTCACGCTGATCCAGGCGATGGTGGCCTTCCTGTGCACGCTGGCCGGTTCCTGGCTCGCGTTCCCCATGATGCTGAGCGGCGTGGTGAGCACGGTGGTGGCCACCTGGGGCGCGCTGGACGTTTGGGTGACCCGCCAGGTATGGAACCAGCGGAACGGCGTGGTGTCCACGCCGAGCAGCACAGCGCGGGCCCTTCGGCGCGAGCGGCGCAGGGCCCGGCGTCAGGAGCGCGCGACGGCGCGGGCGAAGGAGCGGATACGTCGGCAAGGCGGCGCGGAGCGGTTGTCGCGCTCGTAGGAGGCGGTTGCCGCACTGCGGGTGCCGGACGCCCGAGTACGAACCTGTGCGAGGTCGGGGCGACAGAGCGAGGAAGCCGGCCGCGTCCGGCGCCGTCGGTGACCGCGCGCTCCGCGATGCGGACGGTGGTCGGTCTCGGGCCCCGCCCCGCGAACTGGATCCGCGCGTGGTACTGGTCGGACCAGAGGTAGGGCAGTGGTTCGCATAACCGCTCAGGTCAGGCCGTGGCCGGACGCTTGAACATCCGGCTCGCCGTGATCTCACAGTGCGCCGCCTCCCCCTCCCCGGCCGGGGCCTGCTGCGGCAGCCCCGGCCGGAGGTGTTCCTCCACGCTGATGTACTTCAGGCCCGCCCGCAGGTCGGCGTCATTGCGGAGCCGGATGACGAGCGGGAACTCCGCGAGCGCGGTCGTGTCGAACAGGCCGGTGGTGTAGAGGAGCTGGACGCCCAGCGCGTCGGAGACAGCCCGCTGCAGTTCCAGCAGATATGTCGCGTTGGCGCGCCCGATGGGGTTGTCGAGGAACAGCGTGCCGGCGTGCCGGTGCCTCTCGCGGCCCCGGTCGTTCGAGCGCAGCGCGGCCATGGTGCAGTACAGCGCGATGGCGGCGGTGAGCAGCTGGCCGCCGGAGAAGACGTCGCCCATCTGTCCGACGGGGACGCGCTCGGCACGCAGTACGGCGTCCGGCTTGAGGATCTCCACGGCGATGCCCTTCGGCCGGAGGGCCGCGCCGACACCGCGCAGCAGCAGCGACATCCCGTCGCGGCGCAGGTCGGTGTTCTTCTTGACGGCCGCGCGGGTCGCGTCGTCGATGACCTCACCGAGGCGCTCG
>CAMLJW010000272.1 GCA_946480485.1 uncultured Streptomyces sp.
CCTGTTTGTGCAGGTCGGGCCTTGATCATTAAGGGTGAGTGACGGGACTTGAACCCGCGGCATCCTGGACCACAACCAGGTGCTCTACCAGCTGAGCTACACCCACCACGACCGGGGGTTGTCCGTGTGGACTTCCCGACCGGCCGAGAAAAAGTGTACAGGGTCCCGGGGGGTGCTCGCGCCCGCCTTTGTCGGGGGGTCAATGAGCAGGCAGAACGTGCTTCGCGGCGATCGCGCGGGCCGTGCTCGAGTCCGGGCCGGGCTGCGGGACGAAGATCGCCTCGCGGTAGTAGCGGAGTTCGGCGATGGATTCGCGGATGTCCGCCAGGGCTCTGTGGTTGCCGTTCTTCTCCGGGCTGTTGAAGTACGCCCGGGGATACCAGCGGCGGGCCAGTTCCTTGATCGAGGAGACGTCGACGATCCGGTAGTGGAAATAATTTTCCAGGGTCGGCATGTCCCGCAGCAGGAAGCCACGGTCCGTGCCCACCGAGTTTCCGCACAGCGGGGCCTTGCCCGGCTCCTTGACGTGCTCCCGTACGTACGCCAGGACCTGCTCCTCGGCGTCCGCCAGTGTCGTACCGGCGGCCAGCTCGGAGAGGAGGCCCGAGGCGGTGTGCATGGTGCGTACCACCTCCGGCATGGTCTCCAGTGCGGCGCCCGGCGGGCGGATCACGATGTCCACCCCTTCACCGAGTACGTTCAGCTCGGAATCGGTGACCAGCACGGCCACCTCGATGAGCGCGTCGTCGGACAGCGAGAGGCCGGTCATCTCGCAGTCGATCCACACCATGCGATCGTTCATATGTGTCACCCTACGGCCCGTCGCCGCGCCCGGGCAGGCTCGGGGTCGGGGCAGGGGCGCGGCGCGGCGGGCGAGGGTCGCCAGACCCGCGCCCGCCCCGCCGGCAGCCGCACCGCTACGGCGCACTCCGCTGTCCCGGCAGGCTCGGCCGCCCGTGCACGTACAGCTCCGTCGCGCCCTTCGCCGGGTCCATGGAGAGGGACACCGTGGGGCCCACGGCGTGCGCGGCGGCCGTGCGGCGGGTCTGGAGGGGGACGGGTACCTCCTGCGGGACCGGTGGTGGTGGCGGGCCGTCCGTGTCCGACGGTTTGTCGGACTGCGGGCGCCGGGTCCGGTAGGCGGTCCGGTACGCGGCGGGGGACGAGCCGAGCTGACGGCGGAAGTGGCCGCGCAGGGCCACCGGGGAGCGGAAGCCGCAGCGGCCCGCCACCTCGTCCACCGAGTAGTCGGACGTCTCCAGCAGCCGCTGTGCCTGGAGCACCCGCTGCGTGATCAGCCACTGCAGAGGAGCGCTCCCCGTGAGGGAGCGGAACCGGCGGTCGAACGTACGCCTGCTCATGTAGGCGCGCGCCGCCAGCGTCTCCACGTCGAACTGCTCATGGAGGTGCTCCAGCGCCCAGGCGACGACCTCCGCGAGCGGGTCGGCGCCGATCTCCTCAGGTAAAGACCGATCGAGGTAGCGCTCCTGGCCGCCGCTGCGCCGGGGCGGGACCACCAGACGGCGGGCCAGTGCTCCTGCGGCTTCATTGCCGTGGTCCGTCCGCACGATGTGCAGACAGAGGTCGATGCCCGCGGCCGTACCCGCCGAGGTCAGCACGTCTCCGTCGTCCACGAACAGCTCGCGGGGATCGACGTGGACGGACGGATAGCGCTTCGCCAGCGTCGGCGCGTACATCCAGTGTGTGGTCGCGGGGCGGGCGTCCAGCAGGCCGGCCGCGGCGAGTACGAAGGCGCCGGTGCACAGCCCGACTATGCGGGCGCCCTCCTCATGGGCCCGGCGCAGTGCGTCGAGCGCCTCCTGAGGCGGTGGCGCGGTGATCGACCGCCAGGCCGGCACGACGACGGTGCCCGCCCTGGAGATCGCCTCCAGCCCATGGGGCGCGGTCAGTTCGAGTCCCCCGGTGGTCCGCAGGGGCCCTTCCTCCCCCGCGCAGACAAGCAGCCTGTATCGCGGCACGCCGGCGTCCTGGCGGTCGATCCCGAACACCGACAGTGGTATGGAACTCTCGAAGATGGGGCCGCCGCTGAACAGCAGCACCGCGACGATCTCCTTGCGGCGTCGCCCGGAAAGTTTCCGGGCCGCGGCGTCCGGCGCGGCAGTGGAGTCGTGGCTCATACTGCTAAGCCCCCCTCGGTGGTCGCGGCTCCTCGGTCGTGTCGCTCCTGCACGTTTCCCCTCGGTCCTGCACGAGTCCCCCGCCGTAAATGACAATCAAGATCGAATCTACTGTGTCCCGTGGTGCCTGGGTGACCAGTTCAGCACTCGGCATATTGTCGACATGACAACATGGCGTGAAGCATTCGATCACGAAGCGTTGCACTCGTGGGCCGTACAGGGAAGTGCGCCTCGCCCGTGTGGCTGGTCCCCGTAGGGTGCGCACGTCCTTGGGGCCCCTTTCCGTGCAGGTCGAACGGGGGTTGGAGACCCCTTCGGCCAAGTGGTACGCGTTTCCCCGAAGTTGGCTGAAAAGCTACGGGCCCGTGCACGCAAACCGGTCAGTCGACCAGCGTATTTCCCCCTGGGTGCCGGCCCCCTCCGTGTGCTTGCGCGCCAACTCCGCCGCGCGGCCTGCGGTGCTGTGCCCGCTCCTCGGCGAGGAGGTGCGCCGCGCCCCTCTCGGACCGTCTGAGCAGCGCTCCGCAGGCGCCGGTCACGGCGGCGAGACCGAGGGCCGTGCCGGCCGCGCCCGCCAGGGAGGTCCCGTACCCGACGAGCACCACGGGAACAGGACGCAGCTGAAGGCCGCCCAGCGCACGACGTCGCCCACCGCGTCCCGTGCGGCGGGCGTCCTGAAGGAGGGCCGGGATGCGGTCGAGGGTCCGGGCACGGTGGGGCTCCCTGGGCGGCGGCTTACGGATGTTCAACGCATGTCCGACCGGCCGGTCACGGTACCCGCCCGCGGCGGGAGTTTGGGTCGGCGAAGCCGCGGAAGCGCTCCGGAGACCTTCTGCAAACCGCCTGTACGGGGCAGCAACCATTGCGTTGCGGGCGTACGGTCGTGCATGCTCCCTGGGGCCCTCCCGCGGTGAGTGCGGGATCTGGGCAGAGACGGAGTGCCGCCGTATCCTTGGGGTATGGGGTTGGGAAGATGATTCCCGGACACAGCTCCGTAGCACCTGTCGTCCCCTCCACGAGGATCAAAACGCCGAGATACCCATGGCCGGTCAAGAATTCTTCGATCCCGCGGACCGTAAGCGCCCCGTCGTCGATCCCACGGCGGCCGAGCACTCGGCGGTGGAAGAACCGGGTCAGTCCTGCGATCCGGCGTTCAAGCACGGCGTCGTCGTGGGCTTCGACGGCTCGAGGTCCAGTGAGCGCGCCCTCGCGTACGCGATCGGAATGGCCCACCGCTCCCGCTCCGGCCTGATCATCGTGCACGTCGCCAACCGGCTGCCGACCACGGTGTGGGCGGGCTGTGAACCCCCGGTCTTCGTCGATGTCCCGGACCACCGCACCGAGGTGCTCGGACTCGAACTCGCGTGCGCGGACTATCTCTCCGAGGTGTCGTGGATCCTTGTCGAGCGCGGCGGCGACATCTGCCACGAACTCGAAGAGGTCGGGCGGGAGTACGAGGCGGACGCGATCGTCGTCGGCTCCACGCACGGCATCGTCGGGCGTATCTTCGGCTCGGTCGCGGGGCGGCTCGCGAAGCGCGCCAGGCGTCCCGTCATCGTCATTCCGTAACGGGCCCTTGCATCAGGTGGGATGCGGCACCCCCGGCGTCAACTCCGTTGTGCTGGTGCGTGAACCTACTCACGCGTAGAGGTTGTTTGTGCCCTTGTGAAGGGTACATACCGGTCCCCGGACCCACCGCGGGGCCGGTACCGCATCGCACAATCGCACAAACATGAAGGGAGCCCGCCGTGGACAACGACGTCTCTGCGGGAAGCATCACCACGACCCTCGGCCATCTCGCGCTCGGACTCACCCTGCTGGCCTTCGGGCTCGGTCACACCGAAGTGATCGGCGGCGTGACGGCCACGGACGCCGTCTCGCTGGCCACCTATGTCGGCGGCATAGCGCTCTTCGTCGCCGGCCTCCTGGCCTTCCGCGACCGCGACACGTTCACGGGTACGGCGTTCGCCGGACTCGGGGCCTTCTGGTTCACCTGGGGAGTCGGCGCGGACACTCAGGTCTCCGGCAACGCGGCGGGGCTGTTCCTACTGCTCTTCTCCCTCGTCGCGCTCAGCCTGACCCTCGGTGCGTCCGCCGCCGCCCCGCTCGTCCGCGGCGCGTACGGGCTGCTGTTCGTGGCCATGTCGCTGCTCGCCGTCGCGCGGTTCGGCGACTCCGAAGCGCTCACCAGGGTCGGCGGCTGGTTCGCGGCCGTGGGCGGCCTGGTGACCTGGTACGCGGCGACCGCGGCCCTCGCCCACTGGCCGACCGCACTACCGCGAGGACGCGCTGCCCGCCGGGGTGTGACGGCCACCGGCTCCTGAAAGAACGGCCCCCTGTGTGCTGCCGGCGGCACGCACAGGGGGCCGTTCACGTGCGTACGGCTTCTATTCCACCGTTACCGACTTCGCGAGGTTGCGCGGCTTGTCGATGTCCCGGTCCAGGGTCAACGCCGTGTGGTAGGCGAGGAGTTGGAGGGGGATGCCCATCAGGATCGGGTCGAGCTCGTCCTCGTTCTTCGGGACGACGATCGTCTGGTCGGCCTTCTCCTGCTCCTGGTGGGCGACCGCGAGGATCTTGCCACTGCGGGCCTTGATCTCCTCCAGGGCCGCGCGGTTCTTCTCCAGGAGGTCGTCGTCGGGGACGATCGCCACGGTCGGCAGCGCGGGCTCGATCAGCGCGAGCGGGCCGTGCTTCAGCTCCGAGGCAGGGTAGGCCTCCGCGTGGATGTACGAGACCTCCTTGAGCTTCAGTGAGGCCTCACGGGCCACCGGGTAGCCGCGTACCCGGCCGATGAAGAGCATCGAGCGGGCCTCGGCGTACTCCTGCGCCAGCTTCTTGATCTCGTCCTCCTTGGCCAGGATCTCGGAGATCTGACCGGGCAGCCTGCGCAGGCCCTCGATGATCCGCTTGCCGTCGGAGACCGACAGGTCACGGGTGCGGCCGAGGTGCAGCGCGAGCAGCGCGAAGGCGACCGTGGTGTTCGTGAAGCACTTGGTCGACACGACGCAGACCTCGGGGCCGGCGTGGACGTACATGCCGCCGTCGGCCTCGCGGGCGATGGCGCTGCCCACCACGTTCACGATGCCCAGCACCCGCGCGCCCTTGCGCTTCAGCTCCTGCACGGCTGCCAGCACGTCGTATGTCTCACCGGACTGGGACACCGCGACGTACAGCGTGTCGGGGTCGACGACCGCGTTGCGGTAGCGGAACTCGGAGGCCGGCTCGGCGTCCGCGGGGATACGCGCCAGTTCCTCGATCATCTGGGCGCCGATCATGCCCGCGTGGTACGAGGTGCCGCAGCCGAGGATCTTCACGCGCCGCACGGCCCGCGCCTCGCGGGCGTCCAGGTTCAGACCGCCCAGGTGCACGGTGGAGAACCGGTCGTCGATGCGGCCGCGCAGCACCCGGTCCACGGCGTCGGCCTGCTCGTGGATCTCCTTGTGCATGTACGTGTCGTGGCCGCCCATGTCGTACGACTCGGCCTCCCACTCCACGGTGGTCGGCTCGGCGGTCGTACGGGTGCCCTCGGTGGTGTACGTACGGAAGTCGTCGGCCTTCAGGGTGGCCATCTCGCCGTCGTCGAGGGTGACGATCTGGCGGGTGTGTGTGACGAGCGCGGCGACGTCGGAGGCGACGAACATCTCCTTCTCGCCGATGCCGAGGACGACCGGGGAGCCGTTGCGGGCCACCACGATGCGGTCGGGGAAGTCGGCGTGCATCACAGCGATGCCGTACGTGCCCTCGATGACGCGCAGCGTCTCGCGGACCTTGTCCTCCAGCTTCACGGCCTGAGAGCGGGCGATGAGGTGGGTGAGGACCTCGGTGTCGGTCTCGGAGAGGAACGCGACGCCGTCGGCCTCCAGCTTCCTGCGCAGGTCAGAGGCGTTGTCGATGATCCCGTTGTGGACGACGGCGACCTTGCCCTCGGTGTCCAGGTGCGGGTGCGCGTTCACGTCGGACGGGGCGCCGTGCGTCGCCCATCGGGTGTGGGCGATGCCGGTGGTGCCCTTGAAGCGAGCCGGTACCTTCGCCTCCAGGTCGCGGACCCTGCCCTTGGCCTTGACCATCTTCAGGCGCCCGCTCGAGGGGGTGGTGACGACGATGCCGGCGGAGTCGTAGCCGCGGTACTCGAGGCGCTGCAAACCTTCGAGGAGGAGCGGCGCGACGTCACGCTTCCCGATGTATCCGACGATTCCACACATACAGAAAGTCCCCTAGCCATAGACGATGCGGCGCAGCTGCCTGAGTGTCAGCTCGGGCGGTGCGACCGCGCGGTACTTCAGATCCGCCGCGATCACATCGAAGATCGCCGCGTTCACCAGGCCCTGGCCCTGGAGCTCGCGATGGCGGCGACGGATGTAGTCCTCGGTCGTCTCGTCGAAGTAGGCGAGCACGTCCTGGATCACCCGCAGTGCCTCGCCCCGGTTGAGGGCGGTGGAGCGCGTCAGGTGATCAACCAGTTCGTCGTGCACCCGATGATCCTGAGGCACAGAACGCGAGATCGCAAGAATCCTGCCCGATAGCGGGCAGGATTGTGGCGAATCTGTGTCGCAGCGCTTCAGGGCGGCCTGCTTGGTGAGAAGTGAACTCTTCGCCCGCGAGAACATCCGACGTGTGAAGTTCGCCTATTTCATCCATTTCATCTATTTCGCCCAGTTTGCGGCGACGCCGGTGAACGCGGGCGCACCTGCGACAACGTCCGGGGGTGCCCACGTCCCCACCTGTGTGCGCCCTGTGCGACTCCCGCGCCACCGGGGGTGGATTTTCAGCCGACGAGCCCCAACTCCCGGGCGATCAGCATGCGTTGGACCTCGCTCGTGCCCTCGCCGATTTCCAGGATCTTGGAGTCGCGCCACATGCGGGCCACCGGGTACTCGTTCATGAAGCCGTAGCCGCCGTGGATCTGGGTGGCATCTCGGGCGTTGTCCACGGCGATGGTGGAGGAGTGGAGCTTGGCCAGGGCTGCTTCCTTCTTGAACGGTTCGCCGGAGACGAGGCGGGAGGCCGCGTCGCGCCAGGCGAGGCGGGCCGTGTGGGCCTTCATCTCCATGTCGGCGATCTTGAACTGGATGGCCTGGTT
>CAMLJW010000273.1 GCA_946480485.1 uncultured Streptomyces sp.
TCCCGTCCTGGCCGCAAGGGACGACACGTTCACATGGCTTCCGGTGAGGGCCGCGCCCACGGCCCCTCATCTTACGGAAGGGCTCACCGCGGCAGAGGCGCAACCAGGGATGTTCTCGGGCAACACCGGGCTGGCGGCTGTTCCCCTACCGGGCCCGGGCGGCCCCGTGGGCGTCCTGTCCGTGGTGACGGTCACGCCGGATGCTCCCGAGCGGGAAGAGCGGGAGTTCCTGCGAGACGTGGCGGAGGAAATGGCCCGGTCCCTCCGGTACGGCGGGGCCGTGGGGGCCGCACCGGTATGGTCCGGCACGCTCGGGCCACTCGAAGTGTCGGGCTCACGGCGGCAACGGGAGATGCGCTCCATGGAGGTGGGGTTCTACGACTGGAACGTCCACACCGGCGCACTGCACTGCGATGAGGAGGCTCTCCGCGTGTGGGGGCTCGCGGCTGCCACCTTCGACGGCCGGAGCGACAGCTGGAAGTCAGTGGTTCATGCCGACGACCTGAAAGGCTTGCTCACGAAGATCGACAGAGCGCTCATGGGCCGAACCTCGTTCCGCGCGGAGTACCGGGTTTGTCGGCCTGACGGAAGCATCGGCTCAGCGAGGACCTGCGGCGAAGCCGTCCCGGGTGAGCGCGGAGAGCCCGCCTGCGTCGTCGGTGCCGTGTGGGACGCTACGCAGGCCGGCGAGCATCAGGAGGGGGTTGATCGAACCCCGCGCGTTGGGGGCGGTGGGCTCATCGTCGTGGACGCTGACTGGCGGCTCGCCTATGTGGACGATGAGGCAGAGCGCCTGGTGGGACCCGCGCAGAAGCTGCTCGGCCGTGTTCTGTGGGATGCCACCCCTGGTCTGAGCCGCCTCGGCCTGGAGGACGGGTGCCGAGGCGCCGTCGCCAGTGGCGCCCCGGTCACGTTCGGAGCGCAGGTCCCTGGGGCCCAGGGCGCCTGCAAGATACGGGTGGTGCCGGGGCGCATCGGTTGCGCTGTGTACATCACCGAGGTGGCGCACGAGCGACGAGGCCAGGGAGAGCGCGACGCCTCCGAACTCGCCGCACGCATGGAAGAGCTCACGGCGGGCCTCGCCCGTGCGCTCACTGTGCAGGACGTCGTGGATGCCGTGGCTGATCACGTACTGCCGCTGTTCGGCGCCACCGGGCTGCTCATTCAGAGCACCTCGGTCAGCGACGGGGTGATCGCCCTCGAGGGCTTCGCGGGGTATCCGGCGGCGTTCACCGACCACCTCTCGACCCTCAGAATCTCCGACGTTCCCCCGGCCCATGAAGTGCTTCAGACCCAGGTCCCGAGGTTCATCGCTTCTCCGCAGGAGTACATCAGCCTCTACCCTGACATCGCCCACTTCCCCGCTGCCGGAGGGAAGAAGGCCTGGGCGTTTCTGCCCCTCATCGCCGGCGGACGCCCGGTCGGCTGCATCGTCATCTCCTTCGACCAGCCGCGTCGCTTCGGCTCTGAGGAACGCGTACTGATCGATGCGCTGAGTGGGCTGATCGCTCAGGCGATCGCCCGAGCCCGCCTGTATGACGCGGCGCACAGACAAGCGCAGGAGCTTCAGCGCGGCATGCTCCCCGGAGTCCTGCCCCGTCTGCCATCGGTGACGGCTGCCGCCCGCTACCTGCCTGCCAACCAGACAGCCCAGGTGGGCGGCGACTGGTACGACGTGATCCCACTGTCCTCGGATCGTGTCGCTTTCGTCGTCGGCGACGTCATGGGCCACGGTCTGTCCGAAGCAGCCACGATGGGGCGTCTGCGCACCGCCGTACACACGCTGGCAAAGCTCGACCTCCCGCCCGACGACATCCTCGCCCACGTCAACGACATCGTCAGCGACCTGGGCGACGACTTCTACGCCACCTGTCTGTACGCCGTGTATGACCCCACCACCCGCGCGTGCACGTTTTCCAGCGCCGGCCACCCGCCTCCCGCGATTGTCCTGCCCGATGGATCCGTCAGCTTCCCGGATCTGGCCCTCGCCCCGCCCCTGGGCGCGGCGACACCTCCCTTCGAAACCTTCGATATACACATGCCGGACGGCAGTCTTCTCGTCCTGTACACGGACGGACTCGTCGAGTCTTCCGCCCGGAGCTTCGAGGACGGCACGGCTCACCTTTCCCGGATACTCACCACATCCGTCCCCCCTGCGGGCGGGACGGAGCACGGCCCGGCCGACAGGACACGAATCGAAGCTCTGTGTGACGCCATCACGGCCGGTCTGCTGCCTGCCCGACACAAGACCAGTGATGACGCCGCCCTACTGGTCGCCGCACTCGACGGCCTGGATTCGTCGGCTGTCGTGTCGTGGTCCTTGCCCGAGCATCCCACCGCGGCCGGTCAGGCCCGTGGCTACGTGCGGTCGCAGTTGGCCACATGGCACTTGGACGACCTGACCGCCACCACCGAACTGCTGGTCAGCGAACTGATCGGCAACGTCATCCGCCACGCGCAAGGCCCCATCCAGCTACGCCTGGTGCACAGCCGGTCCCTCATCTGCGAGGTTTCCGACGGAAGCCAGAGCATCCCCCGTATACGCTGCGCGTCCGACACCGACGAGGGTGGGCGTGGCCTGCAGCTCGTCGCCGCGCTCGCGCATCGTTGGGGTGCCCGTTACGCCCCCACTGGGAAGTGCATCTGGGCAGAGCAACTGATCACAGTCTGATGCCTCAGCTCGCCTGCAAGGGCACCGCCGACGCCCGTGCGCAGTAGCCACGGCGCACATCAAGCCGGGAGACGCAGACGAGGTGCGCGCAGCGAGCCGGGCTGTCCAAGCGCCCGAGATCTCTCTACGGTTGGTGTCCGACTGCCCTGCGGGGTTGGATGGGCGAAGGGAACTGTGTGGAAGCCGAGTTGACGGCTCTCGCTGCGTCGGGGGCGACGACGCTGGTCGGGCTGATGGTTTCGGAGTCGTGGGAAAGGGCGAAAAGCGGACTGGCCCGGTTCTTCGGACGACACGCTCCGGGCGAGGCCGCCGAGGAAGAACTCCATGCGGCGAGCGTGGAGTTGGACAGCGCCCGGGCGTCGGGTGACGCAGGCGTCCAGGCAGAGGTACAAGCCCGGTGGCGCCGGCGTTTAGAGGGGATGTTCCAGGAGGATCCCGGTGCCGCCGAGGAACTGGCGCAACTGCTGTCCGAGCTGGCGCCGAACGCGTCCCGTACCTTCGTCAGTCTTGTCAGCGGAGGGGTGAACCACGGTCCGGCCTTTCAGGGATCGCACATCCACGGTGGCATCACCTTCAATGTCCAGCCGACGCAGTCGTCCGTGTCGTGCCTTCCGGTCAGGCCGGATCAAGTTCCGCCGGTGACGGTCCCGTTCAGCAATCGGACGGCCGAACTCGCCGTCTTGGACGAGGCGCTCGGCGCGCGATCAGGCGGCACCGGATCTGTCGATGTCGGGGTGCTCGACGGACTACCCGGAGTCGGCAAGACGACCATGGCCTGGCGGTGGGCGGCAGCGGCCCGGGGCCGATTCCCGGACGGACAGCTGTACGTGGATTTCGCAGCCCTGCGCGACGAATCCGGGCCGGTGACCGCCGTCGGTGCGGACGTCTCCGAGGCCCTTGCCATGTGCCTGAGGTCGCTGCCGGGAAGCTACAACGGCATTCCGAGTTCACTCCAGGAGCGGACCAACCTGTTTCGCTCGCGCTCGGCCAACCTGCGCATCCTGCTCGTCCTTGACGACGTGAACCAGCCCGCACAGGTTCGTGCGCTGACCCCCAAGGGGCCGGGCAGCGCGGTCCTGGTCACGAGCCAGGTCAGACTTGGTGAACTCGCCATGGACGGTGCCCGGTTGATCCCCGTCAAGCCGCTGGACGCACAGGGAGGGCTGACGCTGCTGAAGGACCGGTGCGGTGAGGAAGCGGTCGAAGCCGAACCGGAAGCCGCCAAACGCCTGGTGGAGCTGTGCGGCGGACTGCCGGTGGCCCTGCAGATCGTCGCGGCGCGGCTGGCCACCGATGACGGTCTCACCATGACCGAACTGGCCGCTGAGCTGGATGACGAGGCCGGAAGACTGGCCGGGATGGCACTGGAAGGGGAGGAGTCCTCGGTGTCCGCTGTTCTGGGTCCCTCCTACCGGCTGCTGCCGCTCGACGCCGCTCGGCTCTACCGTCTGCTCGGATGGCTGCCGGTCAACATCTTCGACGCCGGCGTGGCCGCGGTCGTCGCGGACATCGACACGAGGAGTGCGAGACGCCTGCTGAGTGTCCTGGCGAAGGCGAGCCTGGTGGAGGCCGTGGGGGACGGCCGTTACCGCATGCACGATCTGGTCCGTCTGCATGCGAGGGAGCGCGCGGCGCAGGAGGAGCCGGAGACCGGGCAGGCGGCACTGACGGACCGGGTGGGCACGCACTATCTCGTACTGACCGCGTTCGCGGACCGCGCGCTCAGGGGGGACCGGCTGCGCATCGCCGAACTGTCCGCTCTGCTGCGCGATGCCGACGACCCCTTCGCTGCCGCCGGCGGGCCGCCCCCGCTGGAGTGGCTGGACACCGAGCGTCCCGCCATCCTGGCGGTACTGCGGACGGCGGTCCGGCATGGGCTGCACACCCTGGCCTGGCAACTGGCCGAGGCGTTCACGGTGCTGTTCCTGTACCGCCGTTACCTCGGGGCATGGAAGGAGTCGCTGGAGCTGGGCGCCGAGGCGGCTGCCGCAGCGGTGGCGTCCGCGGACACGGCCGGCGAGATCGCGGAGGCCACGGCGGCCGAGGCCCGGCTGCGCACCCTGCTGTCGCGCCCGTTGCTGGACCTCGGCGAGAACGACCGGGCCGGAGCGGAACTGGACAAGGCCGCCGCCCTGGCCGAGGCGGCCGGTCACCTCGTCCTGCGCGCCTCCGTACAGGAGTTCCTCGGGCGGTACCGGGACCTCTTCGAACCGTCCCGCGCCGTCGAGGCGTACCAGCTCTCCCTCGAACTCAACGAGCAGGCCGGCGAAGCCCGTGGAGCGGCCATCGCCGGCTACTTCCTCGGCTGTGCGCAGGATGCTCAGGGCGATCGCGCGGAGGCCATGGTCACGCTGCGCCGGGCACGGCAGGACCTGGAGACCCGGGCGGAGCCCGATCTGCGTATGGCGGCCCGGGTGACCGCCGCGATCGGCGTCGTACACGACCATCTCGGCGAGACCGAGGAAGCGATCCGCGAGCTGCGCGAGGCGGCCCGGGTTCTGGGCGAGGAACAGGCGACGCACCACGAGGCGCAGGCCCTGGTACAGCTCGCCGACATCGCGGAGAGGACGGGAGGCCACGAGGGCCTGGTGCGCGACTGTCTGAGCCGGGCCGTCGCGATCCACGAGGCCGCCGGCAGCCGCTTGGCGCAGACTCTGCGGCGGCGGTGGGAAGACCTCGATCGTTGAGGTTCCCGGGAATCTGCGCGGTGGCCGGCTCCAGGGCGGTTACCGGGTCGGCGGGGCGGGACGAAGGCGCAGGACGACGTCCTCGTCCCGACCGTCACCGATCCGCAGCCTCACCCCGGTGCCGTCCAGCGGACGCCCTGGGCGCAGACGGGCGTACACGACTGCGGCGAGCAGGCCCGGATCCATCGCCGGTCCGGTGGCTGTCGCCTCCACGATCCGGCCGTCCCTGAGCCCGACCAGGCAGCAGCCCCCGCGTACCTCCGAGGCCGCGAGGAGGCTTCCGGGGAACTGGGCGAGTGTGTCCTCGATCCAGCGGAGTGCCCCGACAGAGGTGCCGGCGGGGTGGCGCCGCACGAGTACGGAGGCGCTTTCCGTCAGTCGGTGGTCGCGCTCGTCGTCCACGCATGCCAGATGGGTGAAGCAGGCGGGCGAGTCCGGGCGGGCCGCGTCGTCAGCGGACACGGCTGCCGGAAAGCGGCGCACGGTGACGGTCGGTGTCTCATTGTCTCCGGTGACGCCGGTGGTCACCTCCCATGAGGTGACCGGCGAGGCGGGCGGATCCGGAACAGGCAGCATCAGCGGGGACGGCGGCGGGGACGGCGGCTCCGGGAGCCTCAGCAGACGGTAGAGGGCGGTCCGGAGCCGGGCGACGGCATGCCCCGGTTCGGCGAAGGCCTGCTCCGCGACTGCGGCGTACCGCTCGGGTGCGTGCTCTCGTACGACATCGTCCACCTGCTGGAGCAGGTCCCCGCGTGTGTCGAGGCGGGGTGCGACGGCCGCCATGTCGTGAACGGCCGTTCCGGGTACCGCGTCACCGCCGAAAGCTGCCAGAAGCAGCGGCGTACCGGCTGCCGCGCCGTACAGCGTCACCGAACCGTGGTCGCCGATGAGGACGTCGGCTGCGACGAGTGCGGGCCGCCAGGCGTGGATGGCCGGCATCAGCACAAGGCCCGCGTCCAGGGCGGCGGCTTGAAGGGTGCGGATCTGCCAGGCCCCGTGAGCGGACCAGACATTGGGGTGGATGATCGCGCCCACTCGGTAGTCGTCATAGGGAAGTTGTGAGAGGAGACGCGGGAGCAGGGCCGGGTGACGTCCCAGGAGCGAGGTGGGTCCCCAGGTGGAACTGACCATGACCAGACGCTGGTGCCCCGTGACCCCCAGCGCCTCTCGGTACGCCTTCCTGCGTGGCCGGCTGCCGACCAGCTCGTCGAAGCACGGGTCACCGATGAGCAGTGTGCGCCCGGCGGCCTTCGGGTGGGCGGCGAGCAACTGCTCTTCCTGCGCCGGATGCGAGACCGCCAGCCAGGCACGCCCCGTCTCCAGCAGGGAGTCCGGTACGACCCCGGAGAGCCTGTCCGCCGAGCTCCGTGAATCCGGCACGAACTTCTGAAAACCGACACCGTGCGGCAGCACCAGCACCGGACAGTCGCCTTCCCGTACGTCGATGTTCTCGCTTGCGGAGAGGATGAGGTCGGGGGCCGTCTGCCCCAGCTGCTTCCAGGGCATGACCCGGCATCCGGCAGCGTGGAGGAGGTCGAGGACGCCGGCGTTGAAAGCGGACGTGGGGTCGTACGCGAAGACGACGGTCACACGGCTGTCGCCGCGAAGGAGCGGCGGCAGCGTTTCGAGGACGCGGACGGTCGAGGTGACCGTACGGGCGGCGACAACGAGGGTGCGTTCGCCGTGGAAGGTGCTCCAACGGTGGGCGTCGCGCCCCACAGGCACGCGAAGCGGCCGGCTACCGAACACGGTGGCCGCCTCTGAGAAACCCGCTCCTCCAGCCGGTCAGCGGCTCGCGGCTCGCGGCTCGCGGCTCGCGGCTCGCGGCTCGCGGCTCGCGGCT
>CAMLJW010000274.1 GCA_946480485.1 uncultured Streptomyces sp.
AGTTCGTGAAGGGTGGTGAAGGAGACAGTTATGTGGTCCTCGGCAGCGTTCTCACTCGGCATGGTTCCCCTGTGTGTCGAAGACTTCGTCATCGGATGTGTACTCGTGACCGTGTCCGTCAGAAGGAGTCGAGGCTGCTGCGGCGACGAGTCGATGGGGCGTCCGAACCGGCCTCGGGGTTCGGCGTCGACAGTTTGTCGACCTCGCTGTCGACGTCCACTTGGATCTGCCGCATCTGAGCGAGCACGTCGAGCTCCTGCTCGGTGAAGCCGTCCCGGCTCAGCCGTACTGCCTGCTCCAATTGCCGCATCACTTCGCGGATGCGTACGGCGTCCTCGGCCGCCGCCCGGTGGAACGCGCGGTACGCCTTTGCCGCCGGACCGCGCCATCCCGCCTCGACGCTGTCCACGACCGCGTCCATACGCTTGACCTGCTTTTCCAAGTGGTCCTGCATGTCGTCGAGATCGTCGGCCAGCTTCGTCAGGTCGCTGCCAAAGACGCGGAGAACCGAGTGACCAGTCTGATTGCCTTGCGCTCCGGAAGCTCCCATGCGTCTCTCACCCCGTGGCTTTTGCTCTGGCACCTTCTTTGATCGCACATGCATCCTATGGGGGTATCAGCCCTTCACCGCCGTTGATTTGAGGTGGGTCGTGAGGTGCTGGAACCGTCCCCGGCCTGCGTGTCCTCACCGTCCCCCAGCGGAGTGTGCACCGTGGCCTGTCCTGTGGCCCGAGTGGCGCCAGGCTGACCTCCACCGGTGGGGGTCCTGGTGATCACGGGCCGTCCAGGCGGTGGGCGTCTCGCTTGTGGTCGTTGATGAGGCTCGACCGGACGCCGGCCTGGTGCTCTGAGCGCGTAACCGCCCTGGACGTACTGCGTCGCCATGGCCCAACTCGGCCAGAACGCCCGCGCGATGGCGGTCCAGGATGCCGGCCTTCTTCACCGGGCGGCGACCTCCTCGGCGTTGGGGAAGGAGGCCTGGGCGCCCTGCCGGGTGACGGCCGCGGCGCCCACGCGCGCCGCGTACGCGGCGGCTTGAGCGAGCGACTCCCCGAGCCCCAGCCGCCAGGCCAGGGCCGCGGTGAAGGAGTCGCCCGCACCCGTCGTGTCCACGGCGTCGACCTTCACGGAGGGGACGTGGGCCACCTCGGTGGTGTCGGCGATGAGTGCGCCCTCTTCTCCCAGGGTGACGACCACCGAGCGCGGGCCCCGGGCGAGGAGTGTCTGGGCCCACTGGGCGGGGGTTTCGGCCGCGTCCGGGCCCAGGAGCACCCGCGCCTCGTGCTCGTTCACGATCAGCGGGTCGCAGGCGGCCAGCACGTCCTCCGGCAGCTGTCGGGGCGGCGAGGGGTTCAGTACGAAGCGGGTGTCGGGCCCCAGGTTCCGTACCACCTCCACGATCGTCTCCAGCGGGATCTCCAGCTGTGCGGAGACCACCCTGGAGGCCGTGAGGAGCGCGGCGGCCGCTCGTACGTCCGCGGGCGTCAGGCGGGCGTTGGCGCCCGGCGACACCACGATGCTGTTGTCGCCGGACGGGTCCACCGTGATTAGCGCGACGCCGGTGGGCGCCCCGCCGACGAGGACGCCGGCCGTGTTGACACCGGCCGCCCTCTGCGAGTCGAGCAGCAGGCGGCCGTGCGCGTCGTCACCGACGCGGGCCAGCAGCGCCGTACGGGCGCCGAGGCGGGCGGCGGCGACCGCCTGGTTCGCGCCCTTGCCGCCCGGATGGACGGCCAGATCGGAGCCGAGGACCGTCTCCCCGGGGCCGGGGCGGCGTTCGACACCGATCACCAGGTCGGCGTTGGCCGAACCGACGACCAGCAGGTCGTAGTCGTAGTCGTACATCAGTCTCTCCCTTTGACATCCTCCGCCTCTTAAGAGAGGGGGATTTCAACCCGTATGGGCTGAGGTTCACGGACGCTCTTGGACCGCTTGGGCAGTGTCGTCCCTCCGGCACCGGCTGAGCGCCGGGGGCGGGGGATCCCGCCCTGTCCTGCCGCGACGTTGGTTGCTGCATTGGTGTCCGCGTTGCAGGTGAAGCCGCAGGAGGAACAGACGAACTCGGCTTGGCTCTTGCGCGAGTTCTTGTCGATCCATCCGCAGGCACTGCACCGCAGACTCGTGTACGGGGCGGGAACGTCCTCGATGCGTCCGGGGGCCTTGTGCTCGGTGCGCTGCCGCAGAAGACCCCAGCCCTGGGCGAGGACGGCCCGGTTGAGGCCGGACTTCTGGGCGACGTTCTTGCCGGGCTGCTCGACGGTTCCCTTCGCCGAGCGGGTCATGTTCTTGATGTTCAGCTTCTCGAACCGCACCAGGTCGTAGGTGCGGGCGAGCATGGTGCTGGTCTTTTCGCACCAGTCCTTGCGCCGGCCGGCCTCACGCGCCTTGAGTTTGGCGACCTTGGCGCACTCGGCCGCTTTCTCGGGACTGCTCTTCTTCGCCCGTGCCGCGCGCCGCTCGTGTTTGCGGATGTGGGCGCGTTCCTTGACGGTGAGCTGCGGGCACATCAACGTGCGCCCGTCGGATAGGGCCGCCGTGATCGTCACGCCCCGGTCGATACCGATGACCTCGCCCGTGCCGGGCGCGGGGGTCGGCTCGGGGATGATGGCGAAGGCGATGTGCCACTGGCCGTTACGGAAGGTGACCCGGAACGTTTTCGCGTCGGGCAGCACCGCGCCCTTGCCCTTGACGCTGAGGCGGAAACGGACCCAGCCGCAGCCGGGGACCTTGACCTGCGCCCACCTGCGGTTGAGCTTGTGAACGACGACGGACCGGCCCATGACCTGCTTGCCGGTCTTGACGTTCAGCTTCGGCGAGCCGTCCTCGTTGTACTCGGGCACGCGGTCGGTGCCGATGACCCGGAAGCCCTCGTGCCGGAACTTCTTGCGCCAGGTCGGCTCACCGAACCCGGAGGCGAAGCGGGCGTTCTTGGCCTTGGCGAAGTCCTTCAGAGCCTGTTGCTGCACGTCCGCGTTCCCGGCGCCCAGCCACTCACTCTCCCGCCGAGCCTCGGTGAGTTGGCGGCACTGCTCGGCGAAACCCGGCGCGGACGTGCGCCACCGGCGCCAGTGCGCGTGCTGTTCGACGGCGAGGTTCCAGACGTACCGGGCGTGCGCGCAGTGCATGAGCATCTGCTCTTCCTGCTCGTGCGTCGGGTACATCCGGAAACGTGACGTGCCGCCATGGTAGTGGCACCATGGCGGCATGGTCAAAGTCACGGTCCGCATCCCGGATGAGCTTCACGCCCGACTGGTCGCGCAAGCAGAAACCGACCGGCGGTCCCTCAACTCCGAGATCCTGCATCTGCTTGAAGTCGTCCTCACCACCGTGGAGCAAGACGACCAATCGCCCTGAAGGCGATTGCTCTTTCCCTGCCCCGCTACGCGGGAACGGGCATTCCCCCGGCCCTGAAGGACCGGGCACCCTGCCCGGAGAGATCGGTGGATCCCCGTAGGTCCCCTTAGATTCCCGTAGATCCCGTGGGTCCGCGTGCCGGTCGGTCGGCTCCGGGATGCTCGCCATCGCCGGACCACCTCCTCGTGCGTCCGCGGAGTCGATGACACGGAGGGTTGGAAATCGATCACCCCCAGCATGACAAGACCTGGGACGGGATCGTGGCGAAGTTGTCCGCAGGCTCCGTTGTGCCCACAGCCTCCGCGCACTGTCGGACCCGGGCGGTAGCGTCGGATCATGTCCAATCAGGCGGCGAAGCAGGCGGGGAACCAGGCGGGTACCGGGGTGCGCAACCTCGCGGTTCTCGAGGGCGTGCTGGAGCGGATCACGTACGCCAACGAGGAGAACGGCTACACGGTCGCCCGGGTGGACATCGGCCGTGGCGGCGGCGATCTGCTCACCGTCGTGGGCGCGCTGCTCGGTGCCCAGGTGGGGGAGTCCCTGCGCATGGAGGGCCGCTGGGGCTCGCATCCCCAGTACGGCAAGCAGTTCACGGTGGAGAACTACACGACGGTGCTGCCGGCGACCGTCCAGGGCATCCGCCGCTATCTGGGCTCCGGCCTGGTCAAGGGCATCGGCCCGGTCTTCGCGGACCGCATCACCCAGCACTTCGGGCTCGACACCCTCCAGATCATCGAGGAGGAGCCGAAGCGCCTGATCGAGGTGCCGGGGCTCGGCCCCAAGCGCACCAAGAAGATCGCCGACGCCTGGGAGGAGCAGAAGGCGATCAAGGAGGTCATGCTCTTCCTGCAGACCGTCGAGGTGTCCACGTCGATCGCGGTCCGTATCTACAAGAAGTACGGCGACGCGTCGATCTCGGTCGTCAAGAACCAGCCGTACCGCCTGGCGTCCGACGTCTGGGGAATCGGCTTCCTCACCGCCGACAGGATCGCCCAGTCCGTCGGCATCCCGCACGACAGCCCGGAGCGCGTCAAGGCCGGTCTTCAGTACGCCCTTTCGCAGTCCACCGACCAGGGCCACTGCTTCCTCCCGGAGGAGCAGCTGATCGCGGACGCGGTGAAGCTGCTCCAGGTGGACACCGGGCTGGTCATCGAGTGCCTGGGGGAGCTGGCGGCCCCCGAGGAGGAGGGCGCCGACCCCGGAGTCGTGCGGGAAAAGGTCCCCGGACATGACGGCGCCGACCCCGTGACGGCCGTCTACCTGGTCCCCTTCCACCGGGCCGAAATGTCCCTGTCCGCCCAGCTGTTGCGTCTCCTGCGCACGGGCGAGGACCGGATGCCGGGCTTCAGGGACGTGGCCTGGGACAAGGCGCTGGCCTGGCTCAAGGGGTGTACGGGCGCGGATCTCGCCCCCGAGCAGGAGCAGGCGGTCCGGCTCGCGCTCACGCAGAAGGTCGCCGTACTCACCGGAGGCCCGGGCTGCGGCAAGTCCTTCACGGTCCGCTCGGTCGTCGAGCTGGCCCGCGCCAAAAAGGCCAAGGTCGTGCTGGCCGCGCCCACCGGACGGGCCGCCAAGCGGCTCTCGGAGCTGACCGGCGCCGATGCCTCGACCGTGCACCGGCTGCTGGAGCTGAAGCCGGGCGGCGACGCGGCGTACGACAAGGACCGGCCGCTCGATGCCGACCTGGTGGTGGTCGACGAGGCGTCGATGCTGGACCTGCTGCTCGCCAACAAGCTGGTCAAGGCGGTGCCTGCGGGGGCACACCTGCTGTTCGTGGGCGACGTCGACCAGCTGCCGAGCGTCGGCGCGGGGGAGGTCCTGCGCGATCTGCTCGCCGACGGCGGCCCGGTGCCCGCGGTCCGCCTCACCCAGGTCTTCCGCCAGGCCCAGCAGTCCGGCGTCGTCACCAACGCGCACCGCATCAACTCCGGGCGGCATCCGGTCACCGACGGCATGAAGGACTTCTTCCTCTTCGTCGAGGACGACACGGAGGAGGCGGGCCGGCTCACGGTGGACGTGGCGGCCCGGCGCATCCCCGCGAAGTTCGGCCTCGATCCGCGCCGTGACGTCCAGGTCCTCGCCCCCATGCACCGTGGCCCGGCGGGCGCCGGCAACCTCAACGGGCTGCTCCAGCAGGCGATCACCCCCGCCCGCCCCGACCTGGCCGAGAAGCGTTTCGGCGGCCGTGTCTTTCGCGCCGGAGACAAGGTCACGCAGATCCGCAACAATTATGAGAAGGGCAAGAACGGTGTCTTCAACGGCACCGTAGGCGTAGTCACCTCGCTCAATCTGGACGACCAGCGTCTGACGGTGCTGACGGACGAGGACGAGGAGGTGCCGTACGAGTTCGACGAGCTCGACGAACTGGCGCACGCGTACGCGGTGACGATCCACCGTTCCCAGGGCAGTGAGTACCCGGCGGTGGTGATCCCGGTGACCACCGGGGCCTGGATGATGCTCCAGCGCAACCTGCTCTACACGGCGGTCACCCGAGCCAAGAAGCTCGTCGTGCTGGTCGGTTCACGCAAAGCCGTAGGTCAGGCGGTGCGCACGGTGTCGGCGGGACGGCGCCGTACCGCCCTCGACTTCAGGCTCTCACCCCGGCCTCTCGGCACGTGAGCCAAAATTTGATCGATCAAATGCGTCACAAAGCTCACAGAGCACTTCCGGAACACGAGCGAAGGGGGGCAGGATGAGCGGGTGGCGGCACTGAGTGCCGCCAACAGGCCCAACGGCCGACCCCGAGTGCACTCTCCTGCGCCAAACGGGGGATGGTAGAGACAGTCAGGGCGCCTCGAAGAAGAGGCACAACGTCGGTGAGGGATGACGTGAGCGACAACTCTGTAGTACTGCGGTATGGCGACGGCGAGTACACCTACCCGGTGATCGACAGCACCGTCGGCGACAAGGGCTTCGACATCGGCAAGCTCCGCGCCCAGACCGGTCTGGTGACGCTCGACAGTGGTTACGGCAACACCGCCGCGTATAAATCCGCCATCACCTATCTCGACGGTGAGCAGGGCATTCTCCGGTACCGCGGCTACCCGATCGAGCAGTTGGCGGAGCGGTCCACCTTCCTCGAGGTGGCCTACCTGCTGATCAACGGTGAGCTGCCGACGGTCGACGAGCTCTCCACCTTCAAGGGCGACATCACCCAGCACACCATGCTGCATGAGGACGTCAAGAACTTCTACCGTGGCTTCCCGCGCGACGCCCACCCGATGGCGATGCTGTCGTCGGTGGTCTCCGCGCTGTCGACGTTCTACCAGGACAGCCACAACCCGTTCGACGAGAGGCAGCGCAACCTCTCCACGATCCGTCTGCTCGCCAAGCTCCCGACGATCGCGGCGTACGCGTACAAGAAGTCGATCGGCCACCCGTTCGTCTACCCGCGCAACGACCTCGGTTACGTCGAGAACTTCCTGCGTATGACCTTCTCGGTCCCGGCGCAGGAGTACGAGCTGGACCCGGTCGTCGTCTCCGCGCTCGACAAGCTGCTGATCCTGCACGCGGACCACGAGCAGAACTGTTCCACGTCCACGGTTCGCCTGGTCGGCTCCTCGCAGGCGAACATGTTCGCCTCGGTCTCCGCCGGCATCTCCGCCCTGTGGGGCCCGCTGCACGGCGGCGCCAACCAGTCCGTCCTGGAGATGCTGGAGGGCATCCAGGCGAGTGACGGCGACGTGGACTCCTTCATCCGCAAGGTGAAGAACAAGGAGGACGGTGTCCGCCTGATGGGCTTCGGTCACCGGGTGTACAAGTCCTTCGACCCGCGCGCCAAGATCATCAAGGCCGCCGCGC
>CAMLJW010000275.1 GCA_946480485.1 uncultured Streptomyces sp.
GGCGTCGCCCTCGCGGGCCAGCTCGGTGATCACCGGGCCGGTGATCTCGGAGATGTTGCCCTTGACGTGCTCGACGATGCCGTACGCCACCGGGGAGTCGGCGGCGGCGAGTTCGCGGGCCTCGCGGACCAGCGCGTTGCCGGAGCTGTACTGCTCCCAGCAGCCGCGGTTGCCGCAGGGGCAGCGGTGACCGCCGGGCACGACCTGCATATGGCCGAACTCGCCCGCCACGCCGAACTTTCCGCGCTTGACCTGGCCGTCCACCAGGATCGCGCCGCCGATGCCGGTGCCCAGCGTGATCATGACGAGGTGGTCCTCACCACGGCCCGCGCCGAAACGCCACTCCGCCCAGGCGGCGGAGTTCGCGTCGTTGTCGACCAGAACGGGGACGGCGAGGCGTCCGGAGATGCGGTCCCTGAGGGGCTCGTTGCGCCACGACAGGTGAGGGGCGAACAGGACGCGGTTGCGATCGGCGTCGACCCAGCCGGCTGCCCCTATGCCGACGGCGTGCACGTCGTGCCGGTCGGAGAGGTCGAGGACCAGTTCGACAATGGTGTCCTCGACGACTTTGGGGCTCTTGGACTTGTCCGGGGTCTCGGTGCGGACCTTCTCCAGGATGTTGCCGTCCGCGTCGACGACGCCCGCCATCACCTTCGTACCGCCGATGTCGATGCCGACGGTGGGGACGCGGGGTGCCGTCAGATGTGATCGGCGCTCACGTGTCCCGACAGTCCGCAGGACGGTGGCCCGCGCGGAGCCGCGGTGCGCTAGGTCGCGGTAGGTGCTCATCGCGCCGATTCTGCCCTACGCTCCCGCGAGGTTGCATCGTGGAGTCGCCTCACTCCGCCGGGCGAGCCGTGGGCAACCACCCGTCGTATGGGACCTGCGAGGTGGGTGACCTGCGAGCTCGTCGTGGCTGCATGGGCGGAGCCGCATGCGTCGCAGCCCGCGCCCCTTACGGGGGCGGCCCCCATGCCGCGGTCCTCAGCCTCCGGGCGGTGCGAGAGCCCTCAGGGCCGTACGAGCAGCTGGAACTCGAACGAATAGCGGGAGGCTCGGTAGGTGTGGCTGCCGAACTCGACCGCGCGGCCCGTGTCGTCGAAGGTGGTGCGCTGCATGGTGAGCAGTGGGGCCCCTTCCGGCTCGCCGAGGCGCTCGGCCTCCACGACTGTGGCGGCGCGCGCCCCGACGGACTGGCGGGCGCTGTGCAGCGTGATGCCGGCGGCCCGCATCAGCCGGTACATGCCGGTGGCCTCCAGCTGAGAGCTGTCCATGTCGAGCAGTCCGGGCGGCAGATGGTTGCACAGGTACGCCATCGGCTCGCTGTGGGCGAGGCGCAGCCGCTCCACCCGGTGCACATCGCTGCCCTCGGCCACTCCGAGGGCGGCCGCGACCTCGGCCGACGCCGGGACGACGGTGTTGACGAGGACCCGGGTCGCCGGCCGCTGGCCGGCCGCCTCCAGGTCGTCGTACAGGCTGCTGAGCTCCAGTGGACGCTTGACCTGGCTGTGCACGACCTGGGTGCCGACGCCGCGGCGGCGTACGAGCAGACCCTTGTCGACGAGGGACTGGATGGCCTGACGGACTGTGGGGCGGGACAGGCCGAGCCGCCCGGCGAGCTCGATCTCGTTGCCCAGCAGGCTGCCCGGAGTCAGCGCGCCGCGCTCGATCGCCGCCTCGAGCTGCTGGGACAGCTGGAAGTACAACGGCACCGGACTGCTCCGGTCGACGCCGAGCTGGAGCGTGACGGTCGGATCCATTTCTGGTTTGGGCACGGGGCGAGCGTAGCCCCGGCGAATGATGACCGGAAGTCGTGAAGTTCAATTGTCCGGACAAACCATGGACGACCATCAAGCCGAGACCGCACGGGACAGTTCGAAGCCCCGCAAGGTGGTGAGTCGGAGATGGCAGCCGCTGAAGTCGACGTTGTCGGCGGCTGGGCCGGGTACGACGATGCAACGGAGGCCGGCAGCTCGGGCCGCTCTCAACCCCGGAGCGGAATCCTCGAAGGCGAGTGCCTCGCGGGGGCTAAGTCGAAGGCGGGACAACGCCTCCAGATACAGATCGGGAGCCGGCTTGGCGTTCGACACCGCTTCGCGCGTGACCACATGGGCGAAGCGCTCGAGAATCCCGAATTGCCGCAGATACGGCAGCACAGACCCACGCCGTGAGCTGGAAGCGACCGCGCACCGGAGTCCGTGCGCTGCCGCTTGGTCGAGCAGGTCGATCACGCCCGGTAGCGGAACGGACTGCTCCATGAGCGCGCGGAACATCGACTCGCCTGCCGCCTCGAAGGAGTCCCGTAGCGCGGGTGTGCCGAGGAGTACCGCGAGCTCCTCGAACGGGTCGAACTCCGCCAGGGTGGAGCCGACTCCTCTGAACCAGTTCTCCTGGGACAGTACGGCCCCGTGCGTGGCGTACAGGCTGCTGAGCACGCGGTGCCAGATCGATTCGCTGTCGGCGATCAACCCGTCGAAGTCGAGTATCAGGCCTCTGACCACGCTGCCTCCGAGGTGCTGGGAGAGACGTCGTCCAAAGGCACGGACGCAGGCCGCAGCATCCAGGCGAAGATCGCGCCGGCCGCGTACAGCAGGAAGATGACGACGAAGAGCAGCCGGGGCCGGGTGTCGTACAGAAGTGCCGCGATATAGCCGGAGGGAATGGCCATCATGGCGGTCACGCTTTGGAGGGCGCTGAACATCGCGGCCCGGTCCATGTCACCGAGTGTCCCGACGATGAGGGTGTCGCGGTAGGACTCCGTGAGGAACACACCGGCGGCGGTCAGTGTGCTGCTCAGCAGCAGCAGGACGACTCCATGCCTCGGTACCAGCAGGAACAGCAGCCATCCCGCGGCGCTCAGCGCGAGGGCTGTCCGGGCGGTGTTCACGACGGAGTGCCCCCGCAGCCGGGGCAGCAATACCAGGAAGCACAACAGTGCCACGGCCGCGGTGAGCGCCGGGACCCAGGAGATGGTGCCGGCACCGATCGCGAGGTTGTCCGCCAGGTAGACGACCTGGAAGACATTGATCGTCACCGCCAGGCTGGTGGCGATGTACAGGCCGATAAGAGGCCACATCCGGCGGTGTCGTGACAATGTCCAGAACAGCCGTAGGTTCGTGGCGACGCTGTGCGCCATGCCGGTGTTGCCGCGCCGCTTCATGGCGGCCTTGCCTGCGGCTGTCTCATGGACCAGGCGGTGGCGCCAGACGAAGTGGACGACCATCATGACCGCGCCGACGGCGTAGATGACCCGCAGTGTGGAGACCACGCCGTACCGGTCCATGAGGACACCGGCGACGGGGCTGAGGAGCCCCGCGCCCATGGCGATCAGCTTGATCGCGGCGAAGACACGGGGCTGGTCCCCCTTCGGGGTGTCCTCGGTGGCGAGGAGGTTGAAGGAGGTGTTGACAATGCTTGAGCAGGCGTTGAGCAGAGCCGCGATCAGGAACATCCAGAAGTTCGTCGCCAGCGCCCAGAGCGCCATGGGCAGCGCCCAGCCGACCAGGTCGAATACGAGGGATGTCCGTCTTCGTCCGAGCCGGTCGGTCACGGCCCCGGCGATGATCTGGAAGAGGAAGGCGGCGTACAGGTTCGCTGACAGGATGACACCGATGGAGAGATTGCTCAGTCCTACGGACTTCATGTAGAGCGTGGCGTAGTAGAGCACGACCGTGCCGGTCAGCGCCCACAGCGGTTCGAGAAGGACGCAGTACCGAGCGTTCGGGGCCAGGTCCTTCAGCGGTATGAATCTCACGAGGGGTCCGTTCTGGGAAACCGCGACGCGCCCTGCCGCTACGGAACAGGGCGGCGGGCGGCGGCTAAGAGAGGAGAAGCGTCTTCACGGCAGTGAGGGGGCGAGGCTCGCCTGTGGCTGAGTCCACGCCCATGACGGGGTCAAACGCCTCCATGAAGTGCTCCAGAGGGACCTGTGTGGTGACCATTCGCTCGAGCTCCGGCAGTCGGCGGGCGAATTCCATCGCTGGTCCGATCGCGTCGTGCAGGGGCACCGCCCCGACGATACTGATGCCGTTGTCGACCAGATCCACCGGCTTTACCGCGGCCGTGTAGCTGTCATCGCAGCCCAGCGGGACCACCCTCCCGCCCTTCGCCACGTACGACAGAGCCGTCTCGATCTGATGGCCCACGGCGTCGATCACGATGTCGAAGCGGCGGCCGCCGTTGACCTCACCAAGCAGCGCCGGTGTCAGCTCGTCGGGATGGATGGCGTGGTCGCTGACGGTGCCGGCGAACTCGCGCCGGAACGGGCTGGGGTCGGTGGCGACCGTCAGCCGGGCGAATTTCATGCTGATGCTCTGGCAGAGCAGCCCGATCGGGCCACTGCCAAGGACGAGGACCGAGTCACCTGCCTGGACCTGGGCCTTCACCAGCCCGTTGAGCGCACAGCCCAGCGGCTCGATGAGACTTGCCGTCCGCCAGCTCATGGAGTCGGGTATCCGGTACAGGTACCGTTCGTGTCCGACGTAGTAGTCGGCGAACGTGCCCGGGAGCGAATAGCCGACCTGGTGCCTCTCAAATTCTTCGCAGTAGCAGTAGTGGCCGACCCGGCACGCTGGGCACAGACGACAGGACTGGGTGGGATTGATGACGACCCGGTCGCCCGCCTTGAGGCCGGTGACGGCCGGGCCGACCTCTGTGACGGTGCCCACGCCCTCATGACCGAGGATCGTGCCCTCCTGCCCGATGGCGTACTTCCCCTGGACGATCTTGAGGTCGCTGCCGCAGACGCCTGTGCCGTATATCCGGACCTTCACGTCATGGGCGTGAACCAGTCCGGGTTCGGGTACCTCGCGCAGTTCCACCTTGCCGTGGGTGACGTACACCAGAGCCTTCATGAGGTCCTTCTCTCGTAGGGCGGTACGGATGAAGCAGGGGGCCAGTCACGGAGTGCGGTCAGCAGCGCCGACTCGACTGCCTCCAGTTCCTCGAAGCCATGGGCGTCCGAGAAAACCAGATAGCCCTTGGAGAAGATCCGTTCCCTTGCCAGCACGCGGATCAGGTGTGCGCGGAACGGATCTGACCAGAAGTCCGCGATACCGCGGCTGCGCAGGGCGAAACTGGCGTGGGTTCCCTCCACGACCAGCTCGGCGTCAAGGTCCAGACGTGTGATCTCCGCGTTCAGGCGATCGAGCATCACTGCGGTGCGGTCGCGCCAGCTGGGCCATAGGGGCGTACGGCTCATGAGGTCCTCGCACGCCAGCGCGGCGGCCAGGGCGAGGCATTCACTGGAGTGTGCGTTACTGAACTTGGTGTGTGTGGCCTGGTCCATGAGCCCAGCCGGGCCGAGCACCGCGGCGAGCGGGAGGCCGTTGGCCATTCCCTTGGAGATGCACAGCAGGTCCGGCCAGATACCGTACTCCCCGGCGGTGGCCCGGCGGCCCATCCGGATGCCGGAGGTCACCTCGTCGAAAATGACGAGGGCCCCGGCCCGGCGGCATGAGCTGACCGCGCGTCGCAAGTCCGCAACCGCCCAGGTATTGGGGCAGAGAACCACTGCGGCGCATTCTCCCCACGTCTGCGCCAAGACATGTTCCACGGCCACCGGGTCGGATCCGCCCACCCATCGGGTGGTCTTCGCGACGGCGTCCGGGATCCCGAGTGGGCCCGGCTGCCGGCCGTAGTAGCCGTAGGCAGACCAGTCGTGCCAGCCGTGGTAACTCGTCGCCAGGACGATCTGGCGGCCGGTGGCGGCGCGGGCGACGCGCAGCGCACCCGTCACGGCATCGGCACCGCTCTTGCAGAAGCGCAGCGAGTCGTACCGTCCGAACCGCTGGAGCACTCGGGCCGCGACCTCGGCCTCGAGAGGGGCGGGCAGCGAGAAGGAGACACCGCGGCGCAGTTGGGCGATGACGGCTTCCTCCACTTCTCTGCGGGCGTGTCCCCAGGGGACGGTGCCCATGGCCATTTCGCAGTCGAGCCATGTGTTGCCGTCGATGTCCTTGAAGTACGCGCCGTTCGCCTCCGTGCAGCAGATCGCGGTCGTGCCGGGCAGGACACGTGAGGGAGACTTTGCGAGCGTGCTGCAAGCGGCGGGGATAAGGCGTTCGCTCTTCTCCAGCCAGCGCAGGCTGAGCGGGAACTCGACCGGGAGCTGGTCGGATGACGCGGCGGGCTCCATACCGGATCTCCTCATCTGATCTTCCGGCCGGGCCAACAGCCGGCATGGAGTTCCGCGGCCGTGAGGCAGTTGCCGTACAGGTCGACGATGAGATCGTCGGTGCGCACAGTGGAGCGCTCCTTCCACCAGAGCCAGTTGTCCGACAGCTGCACAAAGTTGTCGGTCAGTAACAGAAGCCGCGACTCCTCGCGGAGCAGATCAGGCGGAAGAACCTGCGCGAGCAGAATCGGGGACCCGGTCGAGACCTTGTGGGATTCGTTGTGCACCCCTTCCGGCTTCCACGCACGCAAGGCGAGACGCTTCCAGAATTCCGCAGCATCACTGCGGGCCTCCGCCATATCCACCCCGACGATCGGCTCGCCGCATGCCGGGGCCCCGGCCACCTCTTCAAGGCGCGTGAAGAGCCGGTCCCACAGGTCCTGCTCAAGAGCGTGACCCCAGCGCTTCCAGAAGCGTCCGAGGTTGCTCTTCCTGTTGCTCGCCCGATGGATGCCGTTGCTCCGCTCCCAGTGGTAGGCCACCACCTGTGGATCGACCAGAGTCCGGTAGCCCAGGGACCGGGCACGCATCTGGAAGTCGAAATCCTCGTAGCCGTTGAAGAAGTCCTCGTCGAGCGAACCGGTCTCCTCCAGGACCTGACGCTTCATCGCGAACAGAGCGAACACGACCAGCTGGACCGGATATCGGCTGCGCGGCAAGGCACTGGGCCGAGCGTTCAGCAGGAGATGCCGCCCCACCGAATCGGTGAACGTCACTCCGCAGTGCTGGAGGCCACCTGTCTGCGGGTAAACGAGTACGCCCCCGGTCATCCCGACGGTCTCGAAGCCGCCGCGGCGCTCGTAGGCGGCGAGGAGCTGATTGATCTCCTGGACGCTCGGCTCCCGGCTCAGCGTCTCGTTCGCGAGGATGAGGTTGAAGCGGCTCTGCTCGAGCGAGCGGTCGACCGAGTCGGAGAGACGCGCCTCGCGCACGATCGCATTCGACGCGACGGCGAGGGCGGCGGCCGAC
>CAMLJW010000276.1 GCA_946480485.1 uncultured Streptomyces sp.
TCGCATTCCGACCTCCCCGGAATACGACCCGCCCCGCTCTGCCCGTAAGCCCGGTGTCCTACTCTTCCTCTTCTTCCGCTTCCGAGAGCCGCTGCTCCAGAACCGGCCCCTCGCCCGGGGCGAGCGAGCCGAGAATCCGCTCCAGGTCGTCCATCGAGGCGAACTCGACTGTGATCTTGCCCTTCTTCTGGCCGAGGTCGACCTTCACCCGCGTCTCGAACCGGTCCGAGAGACGCGTGGCGAGATCGGTCAGCACCGGAGAGAGCCGAGCACCGGCCCGCGGCCCCTTGGAACGCGGAGGGGACTTCGGTCGCGATCCCATGAGGGTGACGATCTCCTCAACCGCCCGCACCGAGAGCCCCTCAGCCACAATGCGATGAGCCAGCCTGTCCTGCTCCTCCGAGTCGTCCACGGAGAGCAGAGCACGCGCGTGACCGGCGGACAGAACCCCGGCGGCGACACGGCGCTGCACCGCGGGCGAGAGCTTCAACAGGCGCAACGTGTTGGAGACCTGGGGACGAGAACGGCCGATCCGGTCCGCCAGCTGGTCGTGCGTGCAATTGAAGTCCTTGAGGAGCTGGTCGTAAGCAGCCGCCTCCTCCAGCGGGTTCAGCTGAGCCCGATGCAGGTTCTCCAAGAGCGCGTCCAGGAGAAGTTTCTCGTCCTCCGTGGCCCGCACAATCGCCGGAATGGCCTCGAGCCCCGCCTCACGGCAGGCCCGCCAACGGCGCTCGCCCATGATGAGCTCGTAGCGCGCATCACCCAACTGCCGTACGACAACAGGTTGGAGAAGCCCGACCTCCTTGATGGAGGTGACGAGTTCCGCCAGAGCGTCCTCGTCGAAAACATCACGCGGCTGGCGCGGGTTCGGCGTGATGGAGTCGAGGGGCAGCTCGGCAAAATGCGCACCGAGGGGAGCCGGCGGCGTCTCGCTGAGACCATTCCCCAACGATTCTTCGGTGTCATATGAAACGTTGGTCGGCGGAAGCGAAGCGACCTTCGCCGCCGCCACTCCGCGATCTGCGGTACGTACAGGCACCGCACCCGGCGACGTGGACGCTCCACCCCCCGCCAGGGACCCCGCCTTCTCCGCTGTTGGGGCAGCAGGGATCAGTGCGCCGAGACCACGGCCCAGCCCCCTCCGTCGCTCGCTCACTGAATCCCCTCTACCGTGCTCTGATCGTTGTGTGCACCCAAGTGGGCATGCTGTGCGTCGTACGACACCCCGACGCCGCGCAACGCGATTTCCCGTGCCGCCTCAAGATACGACAGGGCACCGCTCGACCCCGGGTCGTAGGTCAGTACCGTTTGCCCGTAGCTCGGCGCCTCAGAGATACGGACCGAACGCGGGATGCTCGTCCGCAGCACTTCCTCGCCGAAGTGGTTCCGCACTTCGTCCGCGACCTGAGACGCCAGTCGGGTTCGGCCGTCGTACATGGTGAGCAGGATCGTCGACACATGCAGGGAGGGGTTGAGGTGGCCCCGCACAAGGTCGACGTTCCTCAGCAGCTGGCCCAGACCCTCCAGCGCGTAGTACTCGCACTGGATGGGGATCAAGACCTCCGCACCAGCGACCATTGCGTTGACCGTCAGCAGGCCCAGTGACGGCGGGCAGTCAATAAGGATGTAGTCCAGCGGCTGCTCATACGCCTGGATCGCCCGCTGCAGTCGGCTCTCCCGCGCCACCAGGGACACCAGCTCAATCTCCGCACCGGCGAGATCGATCGTGGCGGGTGCGCAGAACAACCCCTCGACATCGGGGACCGGCTGGACAACCTCGGAGAGCGGCTTGCTCTCGACCAGGACGTCGTAGATGGATGGGACTTCCGCGTGATGGTCGATGCCGAGCGCGGTGGACGCATTGCCCTGAGGGTCGAGGTCGATCACCAGGACCCGCCCACCGTGCAAGGCGAGCGAGGCGGCCAGGTTGACCGTCGTCGTGGTCTTACCCACCCCGCCCTTCTGGTTGGCGACCACCATCACACGGGTCCGCTCGGGCCGCGGAAAGCCCTCGCCGGCGCGGCCTAGAGCATCCACCGCCAGTTGGGCAGCACGACCGATGGGAGTGTCGTCCATCGAGGGCGGTGTTTCACGTGAAACGTCCTCCCCCATCGACTCGGTACGGGGACCGGGGACCGGATCGGTCATCGGTCCCGCGATGTTAGCGTCGGACCGCAAGGATTCACTCTCCTCGACTTCAGGCTCGCAATGAACAGAGCCTCCCATGTCTTCGGGGTCGTGAACCAGCGAGGCCCGTGCTTCTGTGGAGAAATCCACCTCTGTGGACAACTCCGCGCCCCCTCCGAGGGACGTCTTTTCCACGGGAGAGGGTCTGTCTCCGCGGGATCCAAGGGAACCACGGGATCCACGGGTACTGCGGTCGCGGGGTTCGGCCGCAGCCCGGCCGCGAGTGATGATGCCGTGCAGCAGTGAGCGACGTTTCACGTGAAACACGATGCACAGCGTCCGCGACCATGCCTGCGCGACACTCCGACATGCATAGGTCTGGCAGCTTGTGTGGAGTACGTCTCGTCGTCAGGACGGATCAGCGACGACGCCGCGCCCGGCCTGTCCGTGCCGCCTTGGCCCGCTTGGCCGCGAAGCGCACACCGCCCGGGCTCTCCCCGACCTCGACCCGCACCACGGTGGCGAGCGGACTCACCACGCCCTCACCGACATGGAGTACGGAAGTCTGCACAGCACCAAGCTTACTCAGGGCGGCTCCGGCGCTCTTGACCTCTTCGGCAGCGGTATCACCCTTGAGGAGAAGCATCTCTCCGTACGGGCGCAGCAGCGGAACTCCCCATGCCGCGAGGCGGTCCAAGGGCGCCACAGCCCGTGCCGTCACCACATGGACCGGAGGGAGCTTGCCCAGGACCTCCTCGGCGCGGCCGCGGACAACAGTGACGTGGTCGAGCCCCAGCAGCTCGACCACCTCAGTGAGGAAATTCGTTCGTCGCAGCAGCGGTTCCAGCAGCGTGATCTTCAGGTCGGGGCGCACGAGGGCCAGCGGGATGCCGGGCAACCCAGCGCCCGAGCCGACGTCGCACACGATCACCCCCTCGGGCACGACCTCGGAGAGCACCGCACAGTTCAACAAGTGCCGCTCCCAGAGACGGGGTACTTCACGCGGGCCGATCAGACCCCGCTGTACCCCCGCATCCGCCAGCAGCTCCGCGTACCGGACCGCGTCTGCGAAGCGATCACCGAATACCGCCCGGGCTACCTCAGGCGCAGGGGGGAGCTCCGCTGCCTCCGTCACGGGGAACCGTCCTTCCGTACCGCATAAGCGCACTGAGCGCTGACCACCAGGACCACGAGGATCCATCAAGGACTATCAGGATCAGGCTGACAAGGTTCGGCCCCGCCTGCGCAACAGACGGGGCCGGTGGAATGTACGTACCGATTCAGGCGGGAAGAACGACGACGAAGCGCTGCGGCTCCTCGCCCTCGGACTCGCTGCGCAGACCGGCGGCCTTGACCGCGTCATGCACGACCTTGCGCTCGAAGGGAGTCATCGGCTTCAGCTTCACCGGCTCGCCGGAGCTCTTGACCTCGGCCGCGGCCTTGGCGCCCAGCTCGGAAAGCTCCTCACGCTTCTTGGCGCGGTAGCCCCCGATGTCCAGCATCAGCCGACTGCGGTCCCCAGTCTCCCGGTGAACGGCCAGCCGTGTGAGTTCCTGGAGTGCCTCCAGCACCTCACCGTCACGGCCAACCAGCTTCTGCAGATCACGGCTGCCGGTGTCACTGACGATCGAGACAGCGGCGCGATCGGCCTCGACGTCCATGTCGATGTCACCGTCGAGGTCGGCGATGTCCAGCAGACCCTCGAGATAGTCCGCCGCGATCTCACCCTCCTGCTCCAGGCGAGTCAGGGTGTCGCCAACCTCGGTGGCCGCGGAGGTGGTGCCTTCCGTCACGGGATGGGCTCCTTCTTACTTCTTGGAGGGGGACTTGGGCCGCTGAGGACCCTTGCGCTGTCCGGACTGGGCCTTACTGCGTGTGCCACCGGAGGCGGGCTTGCCCCCCGAAGCAGGCTTGCCCCCCGAGGCAGGCTTGCCACCAGTCGCGGACTTGCCGCCCGCCGGCTTGGCGCCGGGCTTGGCATCCTGCGGCTCGTCGGGCTTGGTCAGGGAAGTCTTCGCCCCTGAGTCTTCCGTCGCCTTGGCAGAGCCATGGGTGCTGCCCGACTGACGCTGGGACTTGCTCTGCCGCTTGGGCTGCTGACGCTTGGGGGCGCCAGTCGCCGGCATGCCGTCCTCGGTTTCGGCGATGGTCGATACCTCGCTCTTCGCCACGGTGCCGTCCGAGTCGGCCGCGAGGCCCACCTTGTTCAGACCGTTGACGAACTTGCGCTCGTATTCGTTGCGGTCACGGCCCTTGACCACGATGGCCTTGACGACAGCGCGCTCACGGCGGCTGCGGGTCGTGCCGTGGTGCGTGACGTGCTTGAGCAGGCGCTCGAGGAACGCGGCCTGGGCCTTGGAGCCCGGGGTCGGGTTCTGGTGGATCACGTACATCTGCTGGCCCATGGTCCACACGTTGGTGGTCAGCCAGTAGACGAGGACACCGACCGGGAAGTTGATACCGAAGACCGCGAACATGACCGGGAAGACGTACATCAGCATCTTCTGCTGCTGCATGAACGGCGTCTTCACCGTGGTGTCGACGTTCTTCGTCATCAGCTGGCGCTGCGTGTAGAACTGCGACGCCGACATCAGGACGATCATGATCGCGGTGACCACGCGGACGTCGGTCAGCGAGGCACCGAGGGCCTCAACCTTGCTCGAGCTGTCCGTGAACTTTGCGGCCAGCGGGGCACCGAAGATGTGCGCCTTCTGCGCGCTCTCCAGCAGCTGGTTGTTGATCACGCCGATGGTGTCGTTCGACGCGATGCTGTTGAGCACGTGGTACAGGGCGAAGAAGAACGGGGACTGCGCCAGGATGGGAAGGCACGAGGAGAGCGGGTTGGTGCCCGTCTCCTTGTACAGCTTCATCATTTCTTCGGACTGACGCTGCTTGTCGTTCTTGTAGCGCTCCTGGATCTTCTTCATCTCGGGCTGGAGCGTCTGCATGGCCCGGGTCGCCTTGATCTGCTTCACGAAGAGCGGGATCAGGCAGATTCGGATCAGGATCACCAGGGACACGATGGACAGGCCCCAGGCCCAGCCCGTGTCCGGGCCGAAGATGGCGCCGTACACCGAGTGGAACTGGACGATGACCCAGGAAACAGGTGTCGTGATGAAGCTGAAAATACTGGCAATCGTGTCCACTAATCAGGCTCCTTGAGCATGGGACGGGGTCTCGGCAGCCGGGCTCGAGGCATGGTCGGACATACCGTGCCCTCCGGTGGCCGATTCGGCGGCGGAGTTCCCGCCCTTGCGTGAGCGCCAGGCATGACGCAGCATCTCGTGCCACCGCGGACGCTTGCGCGGCGGGACATGGTCCACACCGCCCAGCGACCACGGATTGCACCGGAGGATGCGCCAGGCGGTGAGTGCCGTTCCCTTGACCGCGCCGTGGCGGTCAATGGCCTGGTACCCGTAGTGGGAGCACGACGGGTAGTACTTGCACACCGGCCCGAGCAGCGGGCTGATAGTCCACTGGTACAGCTTGATAAGAGCCAGCAGCGGGTACTTCATCGCGCGCCCCCTCCCAGTAGCCGCTGCAGGGCGGCATCCAGGTCTCGGGCCAGCTGTACATGGTCGGCGTCACCCGCACCGGGCAGCGCTCGTACGACTACCAGGCTACCGGGGGGCAACAGGGCCACTCGATCGCGCATCAGGTGGCGAAGTCTGCGCTTTACCTTGTTGCGTACGACGGCGCCGCCCACCGCCTTGCTGACAACGAAACCCGCACGCGACGGGGAAACGCTCTCCCCAGGCGCGTGCGGGTCCATTGCACCGCTGCGTAGGTGGACGACCAGAAGCGGGCGTCCGGCCCGGCGTCCTCGGCGTACCGCGGTCGCGAAGTCCTCGCGCCGCCTCAGCCGATGCTCGGTAGGCAGCACGTCATGACCTGTTGCTGCGATCAGGCGGAGAGGCGGGCGCGACCCTTGCCACGGCGGGACGCAAGAATCGCGCGGCCGGCACGGGTGCGCATACGCAGCCGGAAGCCGTGGGTCTTCGCGCGGCGACGGTTGTTCGGCTGGAAGGTGCGCTTGCTCACTCGGGGGCTCCAGAAAGAATCGGTGGGTGGCGGGGTGCCGTCCTGGCTGTCACCGTGCGCCCACGAGTAGCTCGCATTACGCCCGAGTGCACCGCTTCCCGATCACTCGTTTGTGATCTATGCCCATCGGAGGCAGGCGGCAGCAACCATCGACAACTCGACCTGGTCACGGTACGCGCGGCTACGCCATCCGGTCAAACCGGCACCCGCCGCGAGACACTGTCCACAGGCTGGGGACAACGACTTGAACCGCACCGGCCGCCTGACTACCGTGACTGGACCCCGATGCGTTCCGTTCTTTCCACCCGCCCAGCTGCTTGTTCCACCCGCCCGCCCGAGTTCCATCCCAACCCGTCCCAAGAACCACACGTTCGTGGGACCTGTGAGAGAGCGTGCCCTGTGGCTGACGTACCTGCTGATCTTGCCGCAGTGTGGCCACGGGTGCTGGAACAACTTCTCGGTGAGGGCCACGCGCAGGGTGTCGAGGTGAAGGACGAGCACTGGATCAAGCGCTGCCAGCCGCTGGCCCTGGTCGCGGACACCGCGCTGCTCGCGGTCCCGAACGAGTTCGCGAAGGGCGTACTCGAAGGACGCCTGGCCCCGATCGTCAGTGAGACGCTGAGCCACGAGTGCGGCCGCCCGATCCGCATCGCGATCACCGTGGACGACTCCACCGGCGAGCCCCCGGGCCCGCCGGCATCCCCAGCCCAGCGCCAGCGCCACTACGAGGAGCCCGAGCTCCCGTCCGCGCAGGCACGTGACGGATACGAGGGGTACGGCCGCCACCGCTCGGACGACCGAGCGCACGACCACCCCCCAGGCCACCCCGGCCAGCTCCCGCCTCCCCGGACAGCGCCGCTCCCCCCCCCCCGCGCGGGCCAGCGCCCCCCCCCCCCCCCGGGCCCCCGGCCGGGCCCCCGCCGGGGGCGGCGCGCGGGGCGCGGGGCG
>CAMLJW010000277.1 GCA_946480485.1 uncultured Streptomyces sp.
TGTGCGACTGGAGGCCGCCGGCCAGGGTCGCGAGACCGGCGCCGGTGACACCCGCCGCGCCCTTCGAGGCGACGAGCAGGAAGAGGAGCAGCGGGATCTGCTCGCTGACCGCCATCGGCGTACCCATGGCGTCGGCGATGAACAGGGACGCCATGGTCATGTAGATCATGGTGCCGTCGAGGTTGAAGGAGTAGCCGGTCGGGACGGTGATACCGACCACCGGCTTGCTGATGCCAAGGTGCTCCATCTTCGCGATGAGCCGCGGCAGGGCGGACTCGGAGGAGGAGGTGGACAGGATCAGCAGGAACTCACGGCCCAGGTACTTGAGGAACGTGAAGATGTTCAGGCCCGCGACGACGCGCAGCAGGGTACCGAGCACGACGAAGATGAAGATGACGCAGGTGGCCCAGAAGCCGAGCATCAGTACCGCGAGGCTCTTGAGGGCGTCCAGACCGGCCGAGCCGGTGACGGCGGCGATCGCACCGAAGGCACCGATGGGCGCGGCCCACATCACCATGGCGAGGATGCGGAAGACGAGGCGCTGGATGTGCTCGATCCCGCGCAGGACCGGCTCACCGGTGCGTCCCATCGCCTGGAGCGCGAAGCCGGAGAGCAGGGCGACGAGGAGGGTCTGCAGGACCTGGCCCTCGGTGAAGGCGGAGACCATCGAGGTCGGGATGATCGACAGCACGAAGTCGACCGGCGGCAGCGCGTCCGCCGAGACCTGCCCATGGCCGGCCTCCTTGACGGCGTTCGTCAGGTGGAGACCCGTCCCCGGATCCACGATGTTGCCGACGACCAGGCCGATCCCGAGGGCGACCAGCGACATCACCAGGAAGTAGCCGAGTGCGATACCGCCGACGGCGCCGACCTTCGCGGCCTTGCGTACCGAGCCGATGCCCAGCACGATCGTGCAGAAGATGATCGGCGAGATCATCATCTTGATCAGGTTCACGAAGCCGGAACCGAGTGGCTTCAACTCCACCGCGATGCCGGGGGCGACCAGACCTACGGTGATGCCGAGCACCACCGCGACAAGCACTGCGATGTAGAGGTAGTGGGTGCGGTCCCGCTTGCCAGCGGGTGCGGTAGGTGCCGTTCGGTACGTACTCGTCACGGCTGCCTCCTTGACGTCGTCGTCGGCATCACCGGCGTGCGGCTCACATCCGGGGGTTGTCGGTGACTATCTCCCGGCCTGTGAGGGCGGTCACCCTTCCGTTCATTTAGTTCACGACACCGTCAAGGCAGACTGACTCCATGCGTCTCCTCCGGCCCCGCAGCCTGGCGGGTCAGCTGTTCCTGATGCAGGCGGTGCTCGTCTCCGTTCTGGTCGCTGGATACGCCCTCTTCACGTACGTCAGCGACCGCGGCCAGGCCGAGGAGGCCGCGCGCCGCCAGGCCATGGGCGTGGCCCGCACGGTCGCGGACTCCCCTTCCGTCCGCGCGTCCATCCGCACCGAGGACCCGACGACGACCCTCCAGCCGTACGCGACCGAGGTGATGCGCCATACGGAGGTCGACTTCGTCACGATCATGAACCCGGAGGGCATCCGCTGGACCCACCCCGACGAGAAGGAGATAGGCCAGCGTTTCCTCGGCCACACCGAGCGCGCCCTCCTCGGCACGTCTTTCACGGAGACGTACACGGGCACCCTCGGCCCGTCCGTCCGCGCCGTCACGCCGATCTACGACGACGGCCGCCTCGTCGGCCTGGTCAGCGCGGGTATCAGGGTGGATGTGATCAGCGAGCGGGTGCAGGGCCAGGTGACGGCCCTGTTCGGCGTCGCGGCGGGCGCTCTGGCACTCGGCGCGGTCGGTACGTACATCATCAACGCCCGCCTGCGCCGCTCCACCCATGGGCTGAACTCAGCCGAGCTCAGCCGTATGTACGACTACCACCAGGCCGCGCTGCACGCCGTGCGCGAGGGGCTGCTGATGCTGGACGGGCAGTACCGAGTGGCGTTGATCAACGACGGGGGGCGGGAGCTGCTGGACGTTCACGACGACGTGGTCGGCCGCTCGGTGGCGGACCTCGGTCTGCCCGCCCCGCTGACGGGGGCGCTGCTGTCGGCGGAGCCGCGCGTGGACGAGGTGCGTCTCACCGCGTCGCGGGTGCTCGTGGTGAACACCTCGCCGGTGTCGAGCGGTGAGCGCCGGGGCACGGTCGTGACGCTGCGCGATGTGACCGAGCTCCAGTCCCTGACGGGCGAGCTGGACTCCGAGCGCGGCTTCACGCAGGCGCTGCGCTCCCAGGCGCACGAGGCCGCGAACCGCCTGCACACGGTGGTGTCCCTGATCGAGCTGGGCCGTGCGGAGGAGGCCGTCGACTTCGCCACCGCCGAGCTGGAGCTGGCCCAGGCACTCACCGACCAGGTGGTCGCGGCGGTGAGCGAGCCGGTCCTCGCGGCCCTCCTGCTCGGCAAGGCGGCCCAGGCGAACGAGCGGGGCGTCGAGCTCGTGGTCTCCGAGGACAGCAGCATGGACGACGGCCTGCTGCCCGACTCCCTCCCCGCACGGGACCTGGTGACCGTACTGGGGAACCTGATCGACAACGCGGTGGACGCGGCGCAGGGCTCCGTGGGCGCCCGCGTCACGGTGACCGCGGTCGCCGACGAGCAGGAGCTGGTCCTGCGCGTCACCGACACGGGAGACGGCGTCGATGCGGCCCACAGGGAGGCGGTCTTCCAGCGCGGCTGGTCCACGAAGCCCTCCGGTCCCGGGGGTCGGGGGCTCGGCCTGGCCCTCGTACGCCAGGTCGTCGGCCGCCACGACGGCACACTGATCGTGACGGAGGCCCACGGGGGCGGGGCGTCCTTCGAGGTCCGGTTGCCGTTGTCCTCCGCGGAGCGGACGGCCGAAGAGCGGACAGCCGAAGGGCCAACCTCCGTGGAGGCGACTTCCGCGAATCGGGCTTTCGCGGAGCGGACTTCCGCGGGTCGGGCTTCGACGGGGCCGGCTTCGGCTGAGAGGGCCAGCGTCCACGCCGAGCCGGCACCGGCTCGGCACTCCACTCCGCACGGAGGCACCCTTTGAGCACGCCGTCGAAGGACATCCGCGTCCTGGTCGTCGAGGACGATCCCGTCGCGGCGGACGCGCACGTCATGTATGTGGGACGGGTGCCCGGTTTCACGGCGGTGGGCAAGGCCCACACCGGCGCGGAGGCCCGGCGGGCGCTCGACCGCATGCCGGTGGACCTCCTCCTCCTGGACCTCCACCTCCCGGACGGCCACGGTCTGCAGCTCGCCCGCTCCCTCCGCGCGGCCGGGTACCACACCGACGTCATCGCGGTGACCTCCGCCCGGGATCTCACGGTGGTACGGGAGGGCGTCTCGCTGGGCGTCGTGCAGTACGTACTGAAGCCGTTCACCTTCGCCACCCTGCGGGACCGGCTCATCCGGTACGCCGAGTTCCACGCGTCGGTCGGCGAGGCCGGCGGCCAGGACGAGGTGGACCGGGCGCTGGCCACCCTGCGCGCACCGGGTACCGCGACGCTGCCCAAAGGGTTGAGCGCGCCTACATGGGAGCGGGTCACCCGGGCGCTGCGGGACTCCGCGGAGGGCCTGACCGCCACGGGCGTGGCCGAGGCCGTGGGAATCTCCCGGATCACGGCTCGGCGGTATCTGGAGCATCTGGTGGATGTGGGGCGGGCGCGGAGGAATCCTCAGTACGGGCAGGTGGGGAGACCGGAGTTGCACTATCGGTGGGTGAAGGGGCCATAGGGCGGGCGAGGTCCGGGTGCGTGTCGGTGCGTGTCGTTGCCCGAAACCTCGGACCGATCGGACCCGTCTCGCAGCGCAGGCTGTACGTGTGAGTGTGTGCCCCTCTCGGCCTTCGGGCCGCGAGGCGCCGTTTCGTCGTGTCTGGGGTCAGGCCGCCTCGGTTGCGACCTCGGCTCGTACGGCGGCCGCCCACTCGACGACGAGGAGTTCGTAAACACTCATGGCCCCGTAGGCTTTTCGCAATGATCACCAGCATTGTTTTCGACGTCGGCGAAACCCTCACCCGAGACGACCGCTACTGGGCCACATGGGCTGACTGGCTCGACGTCCCCCGCCACACCATCTCCGCCCTCGTCGGCGCCGTCGTGGCTCAAGGCCAGGACAACGCCGAAGCTTTGCGGCTTGTCCGCCCCAACATCGACGTCCCCGCCGAGCGCGCCGCGATGGAGGCCGCCGGCCGCGGCGAGCGGCTGGACGAGAGAGATCTGTACGACGATGCCTGGCCTGCCCTGGCGGCGCTGCGGGACCTCGGGGTACGGGTCGTCATCGCCGGGAACCAGACCGCCCGCGCCGGCGAGCTGCTGCGCGGCCTCGGTCTGCCCGCGGACCTAGTCGTCACCTCCGAGGAGTGGGGCGTGGCCAAGCCCCAACCCGGGTTCTTCGCACGGGTCCTGGAGGCGGCGCAGGCCGAGCCCGGCCGGACGGTGTACGTAGGCGACCATCCGGCGAACGACGTGTTCCCCGCGAAGCAGGCCGGGCTGCGGGTCGCGCACATTCGCCGCGGGCCGTGGGGCCATCTGTGGGCCGATGCTCCGGATGTAGTGGCGGCAGCGGACTGGCAGATCGACACCCTCACCCAACTCACCACGATCGTCGCAGGCTGACGACACGGCCCCACCTGCACGAGGCTGGCGGAGCCGTTCGTGTACACGCAGCGTCTCGGCGCGGGTACGGTTCGGAGTGGACGCCCCGAACTGGAGCAAGTATGCCCACCGACCCCATGCGCGAGGTAGGCCAGCGCATCGCCGCCACCCGCCACGCCCGCAGAATGACCCAAAACGAACTGGGGAGCGCCGCGTTCGTCTCTCTGTCCATGCTCCGCAAAATCGAGCAAGGCACCCGGTTCCCCAGCGACGACACCCTCGACGCGATCACCGCCGCCCTCAAGGTCGACCCCAGCCGCCTCCTAACCGGCCACCAGCGCACCGACAGCCGCGTCCACGACGCGCTACCCGCCCTCTCCGGCGCCATCGCCGCACCCGACGACCCCGACGACGGCCCCGTCCGCCCGCTGCACGAACTCCAGCGGGACGTCGACGAGGCAGTCGAGTGGCGGCTCGCCGCACAGTACGTACAGATCAGCCGTAACATCCCTGCCCTCCTCGCCGAGTTGTCCCGCGCAATCCACACCGCGCCGCCAGCCGACCACGCCCGGGTGGCATCGCTCCTCGTCAACGCTTACCGGTGTGCTGACGCCGTCGCCTTCAAGTTCGGCGCCCGCGACCTCTCCGCCCGCCTCATCGACCTGATGCGCGCGGTCACCCCAACGGCAGAGGATCCGCTCCTCGATGCGTCCGTCGCCTACGTCCGCACCGAGACCTTCTTCGCCGCCCGCGCCCACCGCCCCGGAGTGCGAGCCCTGGAACGCGCCATCGATGCCAGCCGGTCACCAGACGACGCATCGGCGACTGCTGCACGCGGCGCCCTACACATGCGGGCCGCCGTCATCGCCAGTCGCGCCAGCAACCCGGACGCCGCCGATACCCACCTCGGCGAGGCCCGCCGCCTCGGCGACCAGGTACCCGAGGGAATCTACCTGGGCACCGCGTTCGGCCCCGACAGCGTCCGCATTCACGAGGTGTCCGTGGCCGTCAGCCTCGGCGACGAGCACGTTGGCCGCGCACTCGACGTGGCCAGTGAGTGGAAGCCGCCTGCGGATCTGCCAGCCGAGCGGCGTTCCGGGTTCTACATCGAACTCGGTCGCGCGCAGTTGTGGGCGGGCCTGGCGGACGACGCGTTCGAGTCGCTGAAGGTCGCGCGGGGAATCGCGCCGCAGCACACGCGCGGTCACCGGTGGGCGCGCGAGGACGCGGCCACTGCACGCTGCGGCAGGCAGCGAAGATCCAGCAGTGGTGGACGAGTTCCTCGCCGAGGCCCTCTTCGAAGGCCCGGTCATCCGCGACCCACGCGGATGCCGCTACTACGCCCTCGTGCCCGCCGGCACCGCCGGAAGGTGGCGCGACCCGCGAGCGGAATGCTTGGGACACGGAACCTACCTCGGCGTACCCCGCCTGGACGCGGTGAACCCGAAACACCACGCCTGGTCGCCTTACTGGTCGGTGCCGATGTTCTCGGCTGCCGAGCTGTGCGGGCCGTACGCCGTCGCGCAACTGGTGGCGGTCGGCGGCCACCTGACCGCCGAAGAGGAAACAGTGTGAGCGGCACCAGCCGGCAGTGGCGCGACGACGAACCCGGCGCGGACGGGCGCGCGGGTCCGGGCCCTAGAACACCGACTCCGCCTCGTCCATCCGGTGCTTCGGCACCGTCTTGAGCTCGGTCACCGCTTCCGCGAGCGGCACCATCGTGATGTCCGTCCCCCGCAGCGCCGTCATCCGCCCGAAGTCGCCCCGGTGGGCGGCTTCGACGGCGTGCCAGCCGAAGCGCGTGGCGAGCACCCTGTCGTACGCCGTCGGCGTGCCGCCGCGCTGTACATGGCCGAGAATGACCGGCTTGGCCTCCTTGCCGAGCCGCCTCTCCAGGTCGTATGCCAACGCCGTACCAATGCCCTGGAACCGCTCGTGCCCGAACTGGTCGATCTCGCCGTGGCCGTAGTCCATGGCGCCCTCCACAGGGTGTGCGCCCTCGGCCACGCACACGACCGCGAACTTCTTCCCCCGGGCGAAGCGTTCCTCGACCATCTTGATCAGGTCGCCCGGGTCGAAGGCCCGCTCGGGCAGGCAGATGCCGTGGGCGCCGGCGGCCATGCCGGACTCCAGCGCGATCCAGCCCGCGTGGCGGCCCATGACCTCGACGACCATGACGCGCTGGTGCGACTCGGCCGTGGTCTTCAGGCGGTCCATCGCCTCCGTTGCCACGCCCACGGCGGTGTCGAAGCCGAAGGTGCGGTCCGTGGACGAGATGTCGTTGTCGATGGTCTTCGGTACGCCGACCACGGGCAGACCCGCGTCCGACAGCATGCGCGCCGCCGTGAGCGTGCCCTCGCCGCCGATCGGGATGAGCGCGTCGATGCCGAATTCACGGGCCATGTCTTGGGCGTTGTCGCAGGCCTCGCGAAGCCGGTCGCGCTGGAGGCGGGATGAGCCGAGGATGGTGCCGCCGCGGGCGAGGATGCCGCTGACGGCGTTGAGGTCGAGGGTGCGGTAC
>CAMLJW010000278.1 GCA_946480485.1 uncultured Streptomyces sp.
GTCGCCCAGCTTCGCAAAGGCGCGCTCGCGAAGCTGCCGGATCCGCTCTCGCGTGACGCCGAGCGCGAGGCCGATCTCCTCGAGGGTGCGCGCCTCCTCGTGAGGATCGAGGCCGTAGTAGAGCGAGAGGATGCGGCGTTCGCGCGGGGTGAGATACCGGCGGAAGAGGCGATCGAGGAATTCCTTGCGCAGCGATTCGTCGGTGCGCGTCTCGATCTCGCTGGCCTCGCCAAGCGGGAGGCGCTCGCCGAGCGTCGCGGACCGTGCGTCGCCCCCATCGACCGGGGCGTCCAGCGAGACCTCGGTCACGAAGAGCCGTCGCGGTCCCGCGGACCGCGGCCCACCGAAGCGCCACTTCGAAGCGTCACATCCCAGAAGGAGATGCTCGTGCCGTCCATCGACGTCGTCGTAGCCCGGGAAATCCTGGACTCCCGAGGCAATCCCACGGTCGAGGTCGAGGTCGGCCTCGACGACGGCAGCACGGGTCGTGCCGCCGTTCCGTCCGGCGCCTCCACCGGCGCCTTCGAGGCTGTCGAACTCCGTGACGGAGACGCCAACCGCTACCTCGGCAAGGGGGTCGAGAAGGCCGTCCTCGCCGTCATCGAGCAGCTCGGCCCGGAGTTGGTCGGCTACGACGCCACCGAGCAGCGGCTGATCGATCAGGCGATGATCGACCTGGACGCGACCGAGAACAAGGGCTCCCTCGGCGCCAACGCCATCCTCGGCGTCTCCCTCGCCGTCGCGCACGCCGCCTCCGAGGCCAGTGACCTCCCGCTCTTCCGCTACCTGGGCGGCCCGAACGCGCACCTGCTGCCCGTCCCGATGATGAACATCCTGAACGGCGGCTCGCACGCCGACTCGAACGTGGACATTCAGGAGTTCATGATCGCCCCGATCGGCGCGGAGTCCTTCTCCGAGGCGCTGCGCTGGGGCGCCGAGGTCTACCACACCCTCAAGAAGGTGCTGAAGTCCCGCCGCCTGGCCACCGGCCTCGGTGACGAGGGCGGTTTCGCCCCGAACCTCGGCTCCAACCGCGAGGCCCTCGACCTCATCCTCGAGGCGATCAAGGAAGCCGGTTACACCCCCGGCGAGCAGATCGCCCTCGCGCTCGATGTCGCCGCCTCCGAGTTCCACAAGGACGGCTCGTACGTCTTCGAGGGCAAGGAGCGCTCCGCCGCCGAGATGACCGAGTACTACGCCGAGCTCGTCGCGGCGTACCCGCTCGTCTCCATCGAGGACCCGCTGTTCGAGGACGACTGGGCCGGCTGGAAGGCCATCACCGACAAGCTCGGCTCCAAGGTCCAGCTTGTCGGCGACGACCTGTTCGTCACCAACCCGGAGCGCCTGGCCCGCGGTATCGAGGAGGGCTCCGCCAACGCCCTGCTCGTCAAGGTCAACCAGATCGGTTCGCTGACCGAGACCCTGGACGCCGTGGAGCTCGCCCAGCGCAACGGCTTCAAGTGCATGATGTCCCACCGCTCCGGCGAGACCGAGGACGTCACCATCGCCGACCTGGCCGTCGCCACCAACTGCGGCCAGATCAAGACCGGCGCCCCCGCTCGCTCCGAGCGCGTCGCCAAGTACAACCAGCTGCTGCGCATCGAGGAGATCCTCGACGACGCGGCGGTGTACGCGGGACGCAGCGCGTTCCCCCGCTTCAAGGGCTGACCTGCGTGCGAGGCTGACCTGCGGACAAAGGGGCACAGTCCCGCCGTACGAACGTCCCCGCACTCGGTCCCGTACCGTGTGCGGGGACGTACGCGCGTGTGAAGGGGGCGTTGGCATGGCCGTGAAGGACCCAGACCGGTTCTCCACCGCGACCAGGCTGCGGCTGCTCGGCGAGCAGACCGCGGCCCGCGTGTACCGCTCCCAGACCAAGCGCCAGGCCCGCCGCTCCCGGCTGACGGGGCGGGCCGCGCTCCTCGCTCTCGTCCTGTGCTCCCTTGTCGTCGCCCTGGCCTACCCGATACGGCAGTACGTCTCCCAGCGCGCCGAGATCGCCGACCTCGAGCGGGAGCGGGAGCAGGCCCGTGAGCGGGTCGAGCAGCTACGCGACCTCAAGGCTCGCTGGCAGGACGACACATACGCCGAGCAGCGGATCCGGGAGCGGCTGCATTATGTGATGCCGGGCGAGACCGGCTACATCGTGATTGCCCCCGGCGCGGCGAAGGAGTCGCGTAGGGACCAGGTGGCGGCGGACCGTCCCTGGTACTCCAACGTCTGGGACGGCGTCGACAAGGCCGACGCCGCCGACCAGTGAACTCACCCAGAGAGACTTACGTACAGGCATGGAAACGCCCCCGCCTCCCACCCCGCGTACCGAGCCCACCGACGCGGACGTCGAGACCTTCAAGCAGCAGCTCGGGCGCCCGCCGCGCGGGCTGCGCGCGATCGTGCACCGCTGTCCGTGCGGGCAGCCGGACGTGGTCGAGACGGCGCCTCGGCTGCCGGACGGTACGCCGTTCCCGACGACGTACTACCTGACATGCCCGCGCGCGGCGTCGGCGATCGGCACGCTCGAGGCGAACGGCGTCATGAAGGAAATGACGGACCGGCTGGCCGCGGACCCCGAACTGGCCGCCGCCTACCGCGCCGCCCACGAGGACTACATCGCCCGCCGTGACGCCATCGAGGTTCTGGAGGGCTTCCCCAGCGCGGGAGGCATGCCGGACCGGGTGAAGTGCCTGCACGTCCTGGTGGCCCATTCCCTGGCCGCGGGCCCCGGTGTGAACCCGCTGGGCGACGAGGCGATCGCGATGCTGCCGGAGTGGTGGCGCAAGGGGCCGTGTGTGGTGCCGGTTCGGGAGGACGTCCTGAAGCTCGGCGCCAACGGAGGCGGCTTCTTCGGTACGGACGAGGAGGACGAGAAGTGACCCGCGTCGCCGCCGTCGACTGCGGTACGAACTCCATCCGGCTGCTCGTCGCCGACGCCGACCCGGAGACGGGCGAGCTCGTCGACCTCGACCGCCGGATGATCATCGTCCGGCTCGGTCAGGGCGTCGACCGCACCGGCCGCCTGGCCCCCGAGGCGCTCAAGCGGACCTTCGCCGCCTGCCGGGAGTACGCGACGATCATCAAGGAGCACGGAGTGGAGCGCCTCCGCTTCGTGGCGACCTCCGCCTCCCGCGACGCCGAGAACAGGGACGAGTTCGTACGGGGCGTCCTGGACATCCTGGGCGTCGAGCCTGAGGTCATCTCGGGCGACCAGGAGGCCGAGTTGTCCTTCACGGGAGCGACCAAGGAGCTGGCCGGCGGGGACGGCCTCACCAAGCCCTACCTCGTCGTGGACATCGGCGGCGGCTCCACCGAGTTCGTCGTCGGCGACGACCACGTCCGCGGCGCGCGCTCGGTCGACATCGGCTGTGTACGGCTGACCGAGCGCCACCTCGTGCACGACGGGACCGTCACCGACCTGCCGGCACCGGCCCAGGTCGACGCCATCCGCGCCGACGTCACCGCGGCCCTCGACCTCGTCGAGCAGACCGTCCCCCTGCACGAGGCGCACACGCTGGTCGGGCTGGCGGGATCCGTCACCACGCTGTCGGCGATCGCGCAGGACCTCCCCGAGTACGACTCGGCCGCCATCCACCACTCCCGGATCACGTACGACCGTGTCCGCGAGGTCACCGAGCGGCTCCTGCGCTCCACCCACGCCGAGCGCGCGGCGATCCCCTCCCTGCACGCCGGGCGCGTGGACGTCATCGGTGCCGGCGCCCTCGTACTGCTCTCGATCATGGAGCGGATCGGCGCGGACGAGGTCGTCGTGAGCGAGCACGACATCCTCGACGGGATCGCCCACACAGTGGCAAAAGACGAAGCGGGGCAGAAGAAGCGTCGCTGACCTGCGACCATGTGGCTAGGGATTGCTCTGAACGCAGAGCGCGGGTGCAACGCGCTACGGCTCCGCACGTCGCTTCACAGCGACGGCGGGGCCCCGCAACTTCTCCCCGTAGGTGCCTCGCTTGAGCAGTTCCGATGACGCACGAGTGCGTTGAGGGGCACGGGGAAGCCCTGTGGGAACCCCCTCGGCCGTGTCCCGCCGACAAACTTCGTGAAGTTCTTCACAAGGAAATCGGCCCTACAGGGCCATGTTTCTGCGTCGTGGGGTGGCCCGGGGGCCGCACGGGGTTCCGAAGCGGGTCCGCAAGGCCGCTCTCCAGGGGTGGGAAGGCGATGGGCGTGCGGCTGGTTCAGCCGGTCCGCGGGTCCCAAGCGCAGCTCACGCGGTGTTGACAACGTCTGACAGGGGTCTGGTGGTCCCGCGTGGGGGCATGGCCCCGGAAAGCGGGCCGCGGAGTGTAGCAGAGTGGCTGACCGACCTCGTGAAGGGGCGCACGAGCTACCCCCCTGGAGCGGGTGGATACTCGATGGCATGAGCACCACGGAGCGTCCCAGGATCCTCGTAGTAGGCGGTGGGTACGTAGGCCTGTACGCAGCTCGGCGCATTCTGAAGAAGATGCGCTACGGCGAGGCGACCGTCACGGTCGTCGATCCCCGGTCGTACATGACCTACCAGCCCTTTCTCCCCGAAGCCGCCGCCGGCAGCATCTCGCCTCGCCACGTCGTCGTCCCGCTGCGACGCGTGCTGCCCAAGGCGGAAGTTCTCACCGGCCGGGTCACCACCATCGACCAGGACCGCAAGGTCGCCACGATCGCCCCGCTGGTCGGCGAGGCGTACGAGCTGCCTTTCGACCACCTCGTCGTCGCCATGGGCGCGGTCTCCCGCACCTTCCCGATCCCCGGCCTCGCCGAGCAGGGCATCGGCATGAAGGGCATCGAGGAGGCCATCGGCCTGCGCAACCACGTGCTTGAGCAGCTCGACAAGGCGGACTCCACGAGCGACGAGGAGGTCCGCCGCAAGGCGCTCACCTTCGTCTTCGTCGGCGGCGGCTTCGCCGGTGCGGAGACCGTCGGCGAGGTCGAGGACATGGCCCGCGACGCGGCCAGGTACTACACCAACGTGTCCCGTGAGGACATGCGGTTCATCCTGGTCGACGCCGCGGACAAGATCCTCCCCGAGGTCGGCCCCAAGCTCGGTGCGTACGGCAGGGAGCACCTGGAGGCCAGGGGGGTCGAGGTGTACCTGTCCACCTCGATGGACTCCTGCGTCGACGGCCATGTGGTGCTGAAGAACGGCCTTGAGGTCGACTCCAACACCATCGTGTGGACGGCGGGCGTCAAGCCGAACCCCGTCCTGTCCCGCTTCGGTCTGCCGCTCGGTCCGCGCGGTCACGTCGACACCCGGGCGACTCTCCAGGTCCAGGGCACCGACTACATCTGGGCCGCCGGCGATAACGCCCAGGTGCCGGACGTCGCCGCCCGCAAGGCGGGCGTCGAGAACGCCTGGTGCCCGCCGAACGCCCAGCACGCACTGCGTCAGGCGCGGGTCCTCGGCGACAACGTGATCTCCGCCATGCGGGGCTTCCCGCAGAAGGAGTACGTGCACGCCAACAAGGGCGCGGTGGCTGGTCTCGGCCTCCACAAGGGCGTCGCGATGATCGTCATGGGCAAGGTGAAGATCAAGCTCAAGGGTCGTCTCGCCTGGTACATGCACCGCAGCTACCACGGCTTCGCGATGCCGACGTGGAACCGCAAGATCCGGGTCTTCGCGGACTGGACGCTCGCGATGTTCCTCAAGCGCGAGGTCGTCGCGCTCGGTGCCATCGAGACGCCGCGCGAGGAGTTCTACGAGGCGGCCAAGCCCGCCCCGGTGCCCGCGGTGGCTCAGTCCGCCGAGGCGCAGCTCCCGCCGGCCAAGACCGAGGAGAAGGCCAAGGCCTCCTGACCTCCGGTCGCTGAACAACAAGAAGGGGCCTTCCGCCATCCGTGGTGCGGGGGGCTCCTTCGCTGTTTTCCGCCCCCGCCCCCGCATGGGGACCCCCACCATCCCGTTCCTGGGGGCTCCGCCCGCAGACCCCGTATCGGCACCTTCGGCGTCGCCGAAGGGAAAAAGCATGGCCCGTGCATCTGTTTACTCCGGTATGACGCTTTTGTGGGACTGCGCTCCGACGACCTTGGTGTTTACGTGGTGTTGGACATTCGGGATCCCTCGTTACGGAGGTGTGGGCCATGCAGGACGCCGCACTGCGGCTGAAGACCCTCGTCGAACAACTGCTGGGGGAACCGCTCCCGGTGCGTCTGCGCGCCTGGGACGGTTCGGAAGCCGGTCCCCCCGGTGCCCCCGTACTCGTCGTACGCAAGCGTCGCGCCCTGCGCCGACTGCTGTGGAAACCGGGGGAACTGGGGCTCGCCCGGGCCTGGGTCGCCGGCGACCTGACCGTGGACGGTGATCTCTACACCGCCCTCGACCTGATGGCCGGGCTCGCCTGGGAGCGCGGCGAGGACGCCAGGAGCCCGGGCCAGGCGCTGCGGGATCCCGAGGTGCGTGCCGCGGTGCGCGGGCTGGTGACGATGGCGGGGTCCCCGCTGCCGCCGGCCCCGCCCCGGGAGGAGGTGCGCCGTCGCACCTCCCACCTGCACACCAAGCGCACCGACCGACGAGCCATCAGCCACCACTACGACGTGGGCAACGACTTCTACGAGCTCGTCCTCGGCCCGTCCATGGTCTACTCGTGCGCGTACTGGGCCTCCCCGGACGGTGCACTGGAGGACGCCCAGCGCGACAAGCTCGAACTCATCGCCCGGAAGCTGGACCTGAAGCCGGGCATGCGGCTCCTCGACGTCGGCTGCGGCTGGGGTTCGATGGCCATCCACGCCGCCCGCGAGTACGGCGTGCGTGTCGTCGGCGTCACGCTGTCGCAGGAGCAGGCCGCGTACGCCCGTAAACGCGTCGCCGGCGAGGGACTCACGGACCGGGTCGAGATCCGCGTCCAGGACTACCGGGACGTGACCGACGGGCCGTACGACGCGATCAGCTCCATCGGCATGGCCGAACACGTCGGCAGCGAGCGCTACCTGGATTACGCGCGTGACCTGCACGCGCTCCTGAGACCCGGCGGGCGGCTCCTCAACCACCAGATCGGCCGCCGTCCGCGACGCGACGAATCGGCGTACGAGGTCGACGAGTTCATCGACGCGTACGTCTTCCCGGACGGCGAACTCGCGCCGATCGGCAGTACCGTCACCCAGCTGGAGAACGC
>CAMLJW010000279.1 GCA_946480485.1 uncultured Streptomyces sp.
CTGCGCTCCCCGGTGGCCCACGCCCAGATCGTCTCCATCGACACGAGCGAGGCCCTCGCCCAGCCCGGCGTGTACGCCGTCATGACATACGACGACCTGCCGACCGACGTGCGGAACTACGGCCTGGAGATCCAGGACACCCCGGTCCTCGCCCACGGCAAGGTCCGCCACCACAAAGAGCCCGTCGCGATCGTCGCCGCCGACCACCCGCAGACCGCGCGCCGCGCCGCCGCCAGGATCAGGGTCGAGTACCGTGAACTCCCCGTCGTCACCGACGAGTCGAGCGCCACCGCGCCCCACGCACCGCTGATCCACGAGAACCGCACGGACCACCATGTCGGGTATGTCCCGCACCCCAACATCCTGCACCGCCAGCCGATCATCCGCGGCAACGCCGAAGAGGCCGCCGGGAGGGCCGACTTCGTGGTTCGGGGCGAGTACACCTTCGGCATGCAGGACCAGGCCTTCCTCGGCCCCGAGTCCGGCCTGGCCGTCCCCGCCGAGGACGGCGGCGTCGACCTCTACATCGCCACCCAGTGGCTGCACTCCGACCTCCGGCAGATCGCGCCCGTCCTCGGCCTGCCCGAGGACAAGGTCCGGATGACGCTCTCCGGCGTCGGCGGGGCGTTCGGCGGACGCGAGGACCTGTCGATGCAGATCCACGCCTGCTTGCTGGCGCTGCGCACCGGGAAGCCCGTCAAGATTGTCTACAACCGGTTCGAGTCCTTCTTCGGCCACGTCCACCGCCACCCGGCGAAGCTCTCCTACGAGCACGGGGCGACGAAGGACGGCAAGCTCACCCACCTGAAGGCCCGGATCGTGCTCGACGGCGGCGCGTACGCCTCCGCCTCCCCGGCCGTCGTCGGCAACGCCGCCTCGCTCGGCGCGGGCCCGTACGTCGTCGACGACGTCGACATCGAGGCCCTCGCGCTCTACACCAACAACCCGCCTTGCGGTGCCATGCGGGGGTTCGGCGCCGTGCAGGCGTGCTTCGCGTACGAGGCGCAGATGGACAAGCTCGCCGACAAGGTGGGCCTGGACCGGGTCGAGTTCCGGCGGCTCAACGCGATGGAGCAGGGGACCGTCATGCCGACGGGCCAGCCCGTCGACTCACCCGCCCCGGTCGCCGAACTCCTGCGCCGAGTCAAGGCGCTGCCGCTGCCACCGGAGCGCCAGTGGGAGAGCTCCGAGGGCGCGGACCTCCGTCAGCTGCCGGGTGGCCTGTCCAACACCACGCACGGCGAAGACGTCGTACGCGGTGTCGGATACGCGGTCGGCATCAAGAACGTCGGCTTCTCCGAGGGCTTCGACGACTACTCGACCGCCCGTGTCCTTATGGAGGTCGTCGGCGGCGAACCCGTCGTGACCGTGCATACCGCGATGGCGGAGGTCGGCCAGGGCGGGGTCACCGTGCACGCGCAGATCGCCCGCACCGAACTCGGCGTCACCCAGGTGACCATCCAGCCGGCCGACACACAGGTGGGCTCCGCGGGTTCGACGTCGGCGTCGCGTCAGACGTACGTGACCGGGGGTGCCGTCAAGCACGCCTGCGAGCTGGTCCGCGAGAGGGTCCTGGAGATCGGGCGCCGCAAGTTCGGCACGTATCAGCCCGCTTGGACCACCGCCGAGTTGCTGCTGGAGGGCGGCAGGGTCGTCACCGACGGCGGTGAGATCCTCGCCGACCTGGTGGACGTACTGGAAGGCGAGTGTGTCGAGGTCGAGGAGCAGTGGCGGCATCGGCCGACCGAGCCCTTCGACCTGCGTACCGGACAGGGGTTCGGGCACGTCCAGTACAGCTTCGCCGCGCACCGCGCCGTCGTCGAGGTGGACACCGAACTCGGTCTGGTGAAGGTCATCGAACTGGCCTGCGCCCAGGACGTCGGCAAGGCGCTCAACCCGCTGTCCGTCGTCGGCCAGATCCAGGGCGGTACGACCCAGGGCCTGGGCATGGCCGTCATGGAGGAGATCGTCGTCGACCCGAAGACGGCGAAGGTCAAGAACCCCTCCTTCACGGACTACCTGATCCCCACGATCCTCGACACCCCGACCATCCCCGTCGACGTCCTCGAACTCGCCGACGACCACGCCCCGTACGGGCTCCGCGGCGCCGGCGAAGCTTCGACCCTGTCGTCGACTCCGGCCGTCCTCGCGGCGATCCGGAACGCGACGGGGCTGGAACTCAACAGGACGCCGGTGCGGCCGGAGCACCTCACCGGCACGTAACGCCTGGGGGACATTGCCCCCGGACCGGAGACAAGGAGACCGAGCCATGCTGGACATCGCCGAAGAGCTGCACCGGTGGGTCGAGCAGGGACGCGACTTCGCCGTGGCCACCGTGGTGGCAGTCGACGGCAGCGCACCCCGTATGCCGGGCGCCGCACTCGCCGTCGACTCCGACGGCACGGCGATCGGCTCGGTCTCCGGCGGCTGTGTGGAGGTCGCGGTGTACGAGTCGTGCCGACAGGCGTTGGCGGACGGGGAGTCGGTCCTCGAACGCTACGGGTACAGCGACGAGGACGCCTTCGCGGTGGGCCTGACGTGTGGCGGCGTCATCGACATCCTGGTGACGCCGGTACGCGCCTCGGCTCCTGGCCGGGCGGTGTTCGCGTCAGCGCTGGCCACCGCCGCCCGCGGAGAGGCGGCGGCGTTCGCCCGCATCGTCGCCGGGCCGCGGGAGTCGCTGGGCCGCGCCCTGCTCGTACGTCCCGACGGCTCGTACGAGGGCGGATTCGGCGCCCATCCCGAACTGGACCGCACGGTGGTGGGCGAGGCGGGCGCCCTGCTGGCCGCGGGATGCACCGACACCCTGGAGATCGCAGGGCAAGGCTCTCGCCGCGGAGCACCGCTCACGGTTCTGGTCGAGTCGTCGGTGCGGCCGCCCCGGATGATCGTCTTCGGTGCGATCGACTTCGCGTCGGCGCTGGTACGGATCGGCAGGTTCCTGGGATACCGGGTGACGGTGTGCGACGCGCGCCCTGTTTTCGCCACCGCCGCGCGCTTCCCGGACGCGGACGAGGTCGTGGTCGAGTGGCCGCCCGCATACCTGGAGCGCACGGAAGTGGACGCCCGGACGGTCCTGTGCGTGCTGACCCACGACGCCAAGTTCGACGTACCGCTGCTGCGACTCGCGCTGCGGCTGCCGGTCGCGTACGTCGGCGCGATGGGCTCGCGCCGGACCCACCTCGGCCGTAACGAACGCCTCCGCCGAGTCGGTGTGACGGAACTCGAACTGACGCGGCTCAGGTCCCCGATCGGCCTCGACCTCGGTGCGCGTACACCGGAGGAGACGGCCCTGTCGATCGCGTCGGAGATCGTCGCCAACCGGCGCGGCGGCAGCGGGCTTTCCCTGACCGGGGCGCACACACCGATCCACCACGACATGACATCGGCGTCGGCGCCGCAGGGGCGGATCGGGACTGTGGCCTGACAGGCCTGGTGACTTCGCGTCTGGTCCCGCACTCGTTCGTTGAGACTCGAGACGCGAGGGGCTGTTCACCCGTGAAGCAAGGGACCGCGCCGCCGGGCCACGCACCATCACGATGCGCACCGGCACAGCGGTAGGTGGCTTCCCCGGTCGGCGCATCCGGCATGGTGGACGAACAGCGGACCCCGTAGCCTCTTCAACGGTGGGGGATGTCTTTCACCGAAGAGGGCAGCTGTCCATGCACCAGGTACTTTCGATCACCCGCATCCTAGGGGCCTCGGCGTACTGCAAAGCCGCCTCGGCGTACTTCAAAGCCGATGCCACCCGCAGACGGAGCCCCGCGGAAGCACTGAGTCCGAGACTTCCACTCGTCGCCGGGTGAAGGGCCCGCACATGTCGCCGCGCATAGCCCCGCTCCAGGTCGTCGCCGTAGTGGCCGTCGGACTGCTGGTCAGCGGTTCCGCCAGAGACCCGGGGGACGCGGGGAACAGCGCTTCGGCCTCCGCACGGAAAAGCAAGAGTGCCGACGCCGGGGCCGACAGCACCGAAGGCTCCGCGGCCGGCCCTCAGCTCGTCCGGCTCAAGGAGATACCCGCGCTCGGCCTGAAGACCCGCGCTCAGCTCACCACCGCCAGCCGCCAGGCAGTCGTGGTGATCGGCGACGACCAGGACTCCAACCAGGCCACGGCCATGCTGTACGAGCGCGATTCCGCCTTGGGCTGGCAGCCCGCCTCCGCCCCCTGGCCCGCGCACAACGGCCTGCACGGCTGGACCAACGACCACCGCCAGGGCGACCACCGCTCGCCGATCGGAGTCTTCGACCTCACCGACGCCGGCGGGCGCCTGCCCAATCCCGGCACGAAGCTTCCCTACGACCACGCGCCCGCGTTCACCGTGGCCGGCACCGGCTCGCAGGGCGAGCCCCTCGCCGGCTCCTTCGACTACGTGGTCGCCATCAACTACAACCGCGAACCCGGCACCAGTCCACTGAACCAGACCCGCCCGCTCGGCGAGTCCAGGGGCGGCGGCATATGGATCCACGTCGACCACGACGGCCCGACCCAAGCATGCATCTCCTTGCCGAAGGACCGGATGAGGGAACTCCTGCGCTGGCTGGACCCGGCGAAACGACCGGCCCTGGTGATGGGTCATGTCACGGCACTGAGCAAGTGAAAGAGCATCACGCGAAGGGAGTGCGCCTGCGCGTCGAGCTGTGATCACCGCCCTGGCAGTGGCGATACGAACGCGCGACAGGCTGGCAGATGTCCTCTTCCTCACGTGGCCGCGCAGGCGCCGCCGACCGCTTCGGGCGGTGGCTGGATGCGCCATGGCCGGTGCCCTCCGGAGGTACGCCGGCCCGACAGCGTGCCCCGGTACCGGTCCGCAACAGGCGCCGCCCCCGGGGGAACGCGTGATGTACAGCCGTTCCTCCGCTGCCGCCCTCCATGCGGCAGGATGGAGGCCATGAGCGTAGTCAAGATCAACGTACTGACCGTCGCCGCCGAGCAGCGGGAGACGCTGGAGAAGCGCTTCGCCTCCCGTGCCCACGCAGTGGAGAGTTCCGACGGCTTCGAGTGGTTCGAACTCCTCCGGCCGGTCGAAGGCACCGACACCTATCTCGTCTATACGCGGTGGCGCGACGAGGCGTCCTTTCAGGCCTGGAGGGAGGGCCCCATGAAGGCGGCCCACCAGGGCGGTGGCGCGGAGAGCGGCGAGCGGCCCAAGCCCGCGGCGAGCGGGTCCACGCTGTGGTCCTTCGAGGTAGTGCAGCAGGCGGCGCCGAAACGCGGGTAGACGGACCACGGCGCGAGCCGCCGCCGGACCGTGGTGTACGCCGCTGTCGTCGGCCCGGGTGCCCGCGCCCGCCCCGGGCCGCTCACCCACTGGCGTGCGGCGGTGCGCGGGGCGGCCCGGGACACCGCTTGAGCCGGACGCCTGGAGAACCGGCGTCACCGCGCCGGACGCACCGACTGCCGGATCACCAACTGGGTGCTCAGCACCACGTGGTTGTCCACCAGGTGGTTCTCGCGCCGCAGCGCCAGCCGCACAGCGGTGCGCCCCAGTTCCTCGTACGGCACCCGCACCGTGGTGAGCGCGGGCGACAGGTCGGCGGCGAAGGGCACATCGTCGAAGCCGACCATCGACACGTCGCGGGGCACGTCGAGACCGGCCTCACGCAGGGCGGCCAGTGCTCCGACGGCCACCATGTCGGTGCCCGCGAAGACAGCCGTGAACTCCAGGCCCGCGTCCAGCGCGTCTCGGACCCGCTGATAGCCCGAGACGCGGGTGTAGTCCCCCTCCAGGTCGAGCTCCTCGACATGCGGTATCCCATGGGCACGCAGGGCGCGCAGGTAGCCGTCCCGGCGTTGCTGCGCGCTGCTGAAATCCGGGTAGCCGCCCAGGAAGAGGAGGCGCCGGTGTCCGGCGGCGAGCATGTGGTCGGCGGCCTGGAAGGCGCCGCCGGCGTTGTCGTACTCCACCACGGTGGCCGGCAGGCCGTCCGGCAGCGGGGGGCGACCGCACAGCACCAGACGGGAACCGGCGGCGTCCAGCGCCCTGGCGTATTCCGCCATGCGCTTGCGGTACGCGTCGTCGACCACGGCGCCGCCGACGAGGATGACCGCCGCCGCGTGCTGTTCCCGCATGAGCTGGACCAGGTCATCCTCCCGTCCCACGTCGCCATGGGTGGCACAGACCAGGCTCAGTCGCCCGTGTCGGGCCGACTCCAGCTCGACTCCCGCCGCGACATGGGCCAGGGACGGCCCCGTGATGTCCCGGATGACCAGCGCGACGGGGCCCGCGACGCGGCCGGACAGCGCCTTGGCATGCACGTTCACCACATAGTGCAGCGACTCGACCGCTGCCATGACGCGCTCCCGGGTGGCCGCCGAGACGGGGTAGTTACCGGCCAAGGTGCGGGAAACGGTTGCTACGGAAACGCCGGCCTTGGCTGCCACATCGCGGATCGTGCTGGGCCTGTCGCCCTCGGCGGTGTCTCTGCGACGGCGCCTGCTGTTCCCGCTTCGGGGATTCGTCGTGGATCTGTTTCCATGGTCCGTCACGGTTCGACGTTACTGCACGGTGTCAGGATGCGGGTGGTGCGGGGTGAACAAGCCTCTCACGAGTAGGAAACGCGTTACTTACCCTGGGGGGAGCGGAGTCACGGCCGCACACCGCCGAGGTGTGCGCATCGCGGGGTGAGCGGACTGCCGCGGATTGCCGTACTGCTGCGGCAGGGCGATATTTACTGGTGTCATGGTGCGCATCCGACGCCGAGGGCAGCAGGTACCGGACTGCGCACCGATCCGTTAAGGCCGTCGAAGGGAGGGTTGCTTCGATGGCGCGGATCACGGTTGACGAAGATGATGTCGTCGTCCGTCTCGCTTGGCGGGAGAGGATCGTGGCCCGGCGCCATGAGGTTCGGGTGTCGCTGGCCGACGTGAAGGACGTGAAGGTCGAACAGGACGGGTGGCGTGCCATACGCGGCGTCTGCCGGCGAGGCCGATGGAGTCCTGGTCGGTTCTGCCTGGGAGAGTGGGGGCACCCCGAGGGCACGGACTTCGTCGCGGTGCGCATCGCCGGCCCCGTAGTCATGATCGACCTGTGGCGTTCCGCGCCTTACACCCGCCTGTCCGTCACCGTGCCCGGTCCCGAAGATGTCGCACG
>CAMLJW010000280.1 GCA_946480485.1 uncultured Streptomyces sp.
GTGACGGAAATGTAAAGATCGCACGGTGGGAATGTGCTGTCATGTCCCGCTCGTCACGTCACTCCGAAGAAAAGTGTCGCCTCGGTTTGAACACTCAACGGGCCGCTTCCGTACGGGTGGTCGAGCGACCGACTGGGGGAACCCCCGGACATCGGAGGTGGGCGTGCGCAAGGATTCCGTCGTGGCCAATGAACGTGGATCGAGGGCCCGACATCGCATGTCCCAGCCCTCGGAACCTGATGAGGAGCTGATGCGTGCGCTGTACAGAGAGCACGCCGGACCCCTCCTCGCGTATGTCCTTCGACTGGTCGCCGGTGACCGGCAACGAGCAGAGGACGTCGTGCAGGAGACGCTCATCCGTGCCTGGAAGAACGCCGGACAGCTCAATCGAGCGACCGGATCGGTACGCCCCTGGCTGGTGACGGTCGCACGCCGCATCGTCATCGACGGCCACCGCAGCCGGCAGGCCCGGCCTCAGGAGGTGGACCCGTCGCCGCTGGAGGTCATCCCTGCGGAGGACGAGATCGACAAGGCGTTGTGGCTGATGACACTTTCGGACGCGCTGGACGACCTGACCCCGGCTCACCGCGAGGTCCTGGTCGAGACGTACTTCAAGGGGCGTACCGTCAACGAGGCGGCCAAGACACTCGGGATACCCAGCGGCACGGTGCGCTCACGGGTGTTCTATGCCCTGCGTTCGATGAAGCTGGCGCTGGAAGAGCGTGGGGTGACGGCATGAACACATACGGGGGGTACGGAACGGGTACTCCTGGGCCCATGCACGGTGCGGAGGGCCAGGGTGATGTGCACGAGACGGTCGGCGCCTACGCCCTCGGCATCCTTGACGACGCGGAGGCGAGCGTCTTCGAGACACACCTGGCGACGTGCGACTGGTGCGCGCAGCAACTGGACGAACTCGCGGGCATGGAGCCGATGCTGGCCGCCCTCGCGGATCTGCCGGGTGCCCGGGGCATGCCCGCCCACGGCACCCCGGCCATCGGCACTTCGCTGTCCGCGCGCCCGAGCCCACGCCTTGTGAACCGGCTGGTCGACGAGGTCGCGGAGCGCCGCGCCCAGAAGCGCCGGCGCGGTATGTACATGGTCGCGGCGGCCGCCGCGATGATCATCGGCGGCCCGGTCACCGCGATCGCGGTCACCGGCGGCGGCGAGCCGAGCAACGAAGCGAAGCCGCTCATCTCCAGTCCCGCCGAGGACTCCTTCTTCAACGGCATGACGGAGAAGCTCTACGCCACCGACCCGGCCACCAAGGTCAGCGCGACGGTCGGCATGGAGCGCAAAACCTGGGGCACCCACACCGTCCTGGAGCTCAAGAACCTCAAGGGCCCGCAGAAGTGCTCCCTCATCGCCGTCGGCATCAACGGCGACCGCGAGACGGTGAGCTCCTGGTCCGTCCCGAAGTCGGGCTATGGCATCAAGGACGGCACCGACGAAACGGCCAAGAAGGCGCTGTACGTACACGGCGCCGCCTCCATGACCCCGAATGAGATCGACCACTTCGAGGTCGTGACGTTCGACGGCACGCGTCTGGTCGAGTTGGACGCGTGAGCGAACACGGGTCGGACACGTAGCCTCCCGGGGCCTCCTTCGCGTACGGTTGACGGCTGCCATGCACGTCAGAAGGGGGTCCGGTGGCCGCTCAGGTTCAGCAGGAAGCCGCGCTCGGCTCGGTCGGCACGTCCGCACACGACTCCGTACGCGACCGAGAGATCGGCGTCGAACAGGAACACCTGGACCGGGTGTACCGGCGCCTCGAGGAGAAGATCCACGAGGCGGAGTTCCTTATGAACGACGCCGCCAAGCGCGGCCAGGTCGGCACGCCGGGCGCGCTGGCCGAGCGGGACGCGCAGGTGTTTCGGGCGGGGGTTCACCTGAACCGCCTGAACAACGAGTTCGAGGACTTCCTCTTCGGGCGGATCGACCTGCTGCTCGGCAAGGACGGCACGAAGGGTCCGGACGGCGCGTACACCGCGGTCGAGCCCGCAGAGGACGCCGTCCGCCCCGACAACACGGCCGACATCGCGGAAACGCTGCACATCGGCCGGATCGGTGTCCTCGACGCGGACTACTCGCCGCTGGTCATCGACTGGCGGGCGCCCGCCGCCGCGCCCTTCTACCGCTCGACGCCGGTCGATCCGGGCCGGGTCGTACGCCGTCGCGTCGTCCGTTCCAAGGGCCGCAGGGTCCTCGGCGTCGAGGACGACCTGATGCGTCCGGAGCTGAAGGCGTTTCTCGACGGGCACGAGCTACCGGTGATCGGCGACGGCGCGCTGATGGCCGCGCTCGGCCAGGCCCGGGGCCACACCATGCGGGACATCGTCGCCTCCATCCAGGCCGAGCAGGACCTGGTCATCCGGGCGCCCGCCGCCTCGGTGACGTACGTGGAGGGCGGCCCCGGCACCGGCAAGACCGCGGTGGCCCTGCACCGGGCCGCGTACCTCCTCTACCAGGACCGCCGCCGGTACGCGGGCGGCATCCTGATCGTCTCCCCCACACCCCTGCTGGTGGCATACACCGAGGGCGTCCTGCCGTCCCTCGGCGAGGAGGGGCAGGTCGCCGTCCGCGCGGTCGGCTCCCTGGTCGACGGTGCCGAGGCCACGCTGTACGACTCACCGGCGGTGGCCCGCGCCAAGGGCTCGTACCGGATGCTCAAGGTGCTGCGCAAGGCGGCGCGCGGGGCATTGGAGATGCCGGGTACCCCTGGTACCGCCGGTGCGGCGGGTACGCCGGGCACGCCTGGTGGGCGTGCGCAGGGTGGTCCCGCGGGGCAGCTCGCGTTCGGCGACGGCGACGAGGACGACGCCCCGCAGGCTCAGGCTTATTCCGGCACCCCCACCCATTTCCAGGCTCTCGGCTCCGCTCGAGCAGGCAAGGCCCTGCTTCGCGTCGTCGCCTTCGGGCGCCGGCTGGAGCTGGAGGCCGCCGAGCTGGACCGCATCCGACGCAACGCCCTGTCGGGCACCGCGCCCGTGAATCTGCTGCGGCCGCGCGCCCGCAAGCTGCTGCTCGACGCGCTGTGGGCGCAGTCCGGCGCCGGATCGCGGCACACCGACCCGGAGCTGGCCGCGGAGCTGCGGTCGTCGTTCGACGAGGACGTCACCTCGGAGGACGGTTTCATCGCGTTCCTGGACGCCTGGTGGCCCGAGCTGACGCCGCGCGCGGTGCTGGCCGCGATGGCCGACGAGAAACGGCTCGAACGTTGGGCCCGGCGGATCCTGAACCCCGGTGAGGTGCGCCGCGTGGCTCGCTCGCTCGGGCGCGACGGGCTCTCCGTGCACGACGTGGCGATGCTCGACGAGCTGCAGGCGATCCTCGGCGTCCCGGCCCGCCCCCGCAAGAGGCGCGACCTGGACCCGCTCGACCAGCTCACGGGCCTGGAGGAGCTGATGCCGGTCCGCGAGGAGTCGCAGCGTGAGCGCGCCGAGCGGCTGGCCCAGGAACGTACCGAGTACGCGCACGTCATCGTCGACGAGGCTCAGGACGTCACGCCCATGCAGTGGCGCATGATCGGCCGTCGTGGCCGGCACGCCACGTGGACGGTCGTCGGCGACCCCGCCCAGTCGTCGTGGTCGGACCCGGACGAGGCCGCCGAGGCCCGCGACGAGGCCCTCGGCACGCGCCCGCGCCGCCGCTTCACGCTCACGGTGAACTACCGCAATCCGGCCGAGATCGCCGGGCTCGCCGCCAAAGTCCTGGCCCTGGCCATGCCCGGCTCGACGTCCCCGTCGGCGGTCCGCTCGACGGGCGTGGAGCCGCGTTTTGTGACAACGCACCACGGACACGGCGCCGTCGTACGAGGCTCCCTCGCCCAGACGGTCGGGGCGGAGGCCGCGCGCCTGCTCGACCAGGTCGACGGCACCGTCGGCGTCGTCGTGGCGATGAACCGCAGAGCCGAGGCGGTCCGCTGGCTCGCCGGGCTCGGCGACCGGGTCGTTGCCCTCGGCAGCCTGGAGGCCAAGGGACTGGAGTACGACGCCACGGTCGTCGTCTCGCCCGCGGAGATCGCCGACGAGTCGCCGGCCGGGCTCCGCGTCCTGTACGTCGCCCTCACCCGGGCCACCCAGCAGCTCACGGTCGTCTCGTCGGACCGCGACGAGCCCGACGCGAACGGGATTCCGGACCTCCTGCGGGACTGACGTGAACCGGATGCGGATCTGATCCGGATCAGATCCGGATCTGCCGCGCCAGCGACTCGGACCGACTCGGTGGCAACGGACGGAGCTTTGGACGGGAATTGCCTTACGGGGATCATTTGTTACCTTGGATGAGGCACCGGCCCGATCCAAGCCCCCGGGCCCAACCTTCGTCGCTTCGAGCGACCACTTGCCGCGAGGCGAGCATGGCGGGTCGGTGCCATTGATCGTGTGAGCGGTACAAAGGGGTCCACGTCACTTGATGACGTGGGCCCCTGTTCATGTCCCGAGTAGGCCGGAATCGTCGTGGCACCCGGTGCCACCTGTGCGAACAAAACGTTCACAACCGGGGGTGGCTACCAAGTACTCCGCGGTAGGTGCGACGATCGGACGGCACACGAGCGACACACGGTGAAAGCAGAGGAAGTCGGCCATGGCAACGGCGCCCAGCGTCTCCTACTCGATGACGGTCCGGCTGGAGGTGCCCGCGAGCGGAACCGCCGTCTCGCAGCTCACCACGGCCGTCGAGTCCTCCGGAGGCTCGGTGACCGGCCTCGACGTCACGGCGTCCGGCCACGAGAAGCTCCGTATCGATGTCACCATCGCGGCGACGTCGACGTCGCACGCCGACGAGATCGTCGAGAAACTGCGCGGCATCGAGGGTGTCAGGCTCGGCAAGGTCTCCGACCGTACGTTTCTGATGCACCTCGGTGGCAAGATCGAGATGGCGTCCAAGCACCCCATCCGCAACCGTGACGACCTCTCCATGGTCTACACGCCGGGTGTGGCCCGCGTCTGCATGGCGATCGCCGAGAACCCCGAGGACGCCCGGCGCCTGACCATCAAGCGCAACTCCGTCGCCGTCGTCACGGACGGCTCGGCCGTGCTGGGCCTCGGCAACATCGGCCCCATGGCCGCCATGCCGGTCATGGAGGGCAAGGCGGCCCTCTTCAAACGCTTCGCCGGCATCGACGCCTGGCCGCTCTGCCTGGACACCCAGGACAGCGACGCGATCGTGGAGATCGTCAAGGCCATCGCCCCCGGCTTCGCGGGCATCAACCTGGAGGACATCTCCGCGCCCCGCTGCTTCGAGATCGAGGCCCGGCTGCGCGAGGCCCTCGACATCCCGGTCTTCCACGACGACCAGCACGGCACGGCCATCGTCGTACTCGCCGCCCTGACCAACGCGCTGCGCGTCGCGGGCAAGGCAACCGGCGACATCCGCGTCGTCATGTCGGGTGCGGGCGCGGCCGGTACGGCCATCCTCAAGCTGCTGATCGCCGCCGGCGTCAAGCACGCTGTCGTCGCAGACATCCACGGTGTCGTGCACGCGGGCCGCGAGGACCTGGTGCAGACCGCCCCCGACTCGCCGCTGCGCTGGATCGCCGACAACACCAACCCCGAGGGCGTCACGGGCACGCTGAAGGAGGCCGTACGCGGCGCCGACGTGTTCATCGGCGTCTCGGCTCCCAATGTGCTGGACGGCGACGACGTGGCGGCGATGGCCGACGGCGCCATCGTGTTCGCGCTCGCGAACCCCGACCCCGAGGTCGAGCCGGCGATCGCCCGTCAGACGGCGGCGGTCGTGGCCACGGGGCGTTCCGACTTCCCCAATCAGATCAACAACGTCCTCGTCTTCCCGGGCGTCTTCCGTGGCCTCCTGGACGCCCAGTCGCGCACGGTCAACACGGAGATGATGCTGGCCGCCGCGACCGCCCTCGCGGACGTGGTGACGGAGGACGAGCTGAACCCGAACTACATCATCCCCAGTGTCTTCAACGACAAGGTCGCGGGCGCGGTGGCCGGAGCGGTACGCAACGCGGCGAAGGCCGCCGGGGCGGCGGCCACGGGTCATACGACGGTCTGAGTCGGCCGCGGGGCGCGGCGCCCGGGGTTTTCGCCCCTGCCGTCCCTACCCATTCCCATCCTCTGGGGCAGAGCCCCGGCTCCCGGAACTTCCCCCCGGCTCCTCAAGCTCCACCAGCTACCTCCCCCGAGCTGCCTCTGGGGCGTGCTACCGGAGGTGCGCCCAGGAGGCCGGCCTTCAGCCCTGTCCGGCGCTTGAGGACGTGGCTGCCGGGCCGATATCCCCGGCGGCTGTGACGGCCCCCGCGCGCCCCGAGTACCGGCGCGTCGCCGGACGCGGGCCCTGGAGCCGCCTCTAGGGTGGCGGCCAAGGATCAGACCCTGAGGTCAATAGGCCTCTCAGGCCCTGCGGTCCGCTGCCGGGAGAGGACGGAGCGTCACCATTTCGAGGCTGTGGCGCTTTTCGTGTGACTCCCAGGGGTGCCGGATTGGCTTTCCCGCCGCAGGTGGGGGCAGGATGCGTCTCTGGGGCGAGGGTCTGGCTACGGACCCGGGTCCGGGGACCGACCGAGGACCCTGGCAGCATCGGCTTCGATCGCACGCCTCAACGGCAAGAAGAACACGGGAGTAACGACATGAACCGCAGTGAGCTGGTGGCCGCGCTGGCCGACCGCGCCGAGGTGACCCGCAAGGACGCCGACGCCGTTCTGGCCGCGTTCGCCGAGACCGTCGGCGAGGTCGTCGCCAAGGGCGACGAGAAGGTCACCATCCCCGGCTTCCTGACCTTCGAGCGCACCCACCGTGCCGCTCGCACCGCGCGCAACCCCCAGACCGGCGACCCGATCCAGATCCCGGCGGGCTACAGCGTCAAGGTCTCGGCGGGCTCGAAGCTCAAGGAAGCCGCCAAGGGCAAGTAGGCCTGCTGTGCCCCGTGACGGCACACGGCCCGTACGAACGCCGACGGGGCGGTCACCCGAGTCCGGGTGACCGCCCCGTCGTGTACCACGGACGCGGCGAGCGTGCGTGCCACGCCCCGCGAGCCCAGCAGGACTGGAGAACCGGCCCTAGCCGAGTGCCTTGCCCGGCAGTTCCACCTTCGCGCCCAGCTCCATGAGC
>CAMLJW010000281.1 GCA_946480485.1 uncultured Streptomyces sp.
AGCTGTCGAACCTGCATCTCGGCGCGCGGAATCCGGACGGCTCCTTCGCCATGCTGGGCAAGACGTTCAAGGGGATGACGGACGCGATGCTGACCTGGCAGACCGAGCGACTGCTGGAGCTCGCCGTGACGGACAGCGGCCATGTGGTGACCGTCCGTCCGGAGCTCGTCATCGAGATCGCGTACGACGGTCTGCAGCGGTCCACGCGCTATCCGGCGGGCGTCACGCTCCGCTTCGCCCGGGTCGTGCGCTACCGCGATGACAAGACCCCGGCGGAGGCCGACACCGTCGAGACCCTGCTCGCGGCCCACCCGGAGGTCGCCCCGTGAGGCGCAGCGCGGGTCTGCTGCTGTTCCGCCGTACCGAGAACGGAACCGAGGTGCTGCTGGGCCACATGGGCGGACCGTTCTTCACCCGGCGCGACGCCGGGGCGTGGAGCGTGCCAAAGGGCGAGTACGAACCCGACGAGGCGGCCTGGGACGCGGCGCGCCGTGAGTTCCGGGAGGAGCTGGGGCTGGCGCCGCCGGACGGCGAGGCCGTGCCGCTGGGCGAGGTCACCCAGACGAACGGCAAGATCGTCACGGTCTGGGCGATCGAGGCGGAACTCGATGTGGCGACGGTGGTGCCCGGGACCTTCACGATGGAGTGGCCGCGCGGCTCGGGCCGCATCCAGCAGTTCCCCGAGATCGACCGGGTGGAGTGGCTCGGCGTCGACCGCGCGCGGTCCGTGATCGTCAAGGCACAGGCGGCGTTCCTGGACCGGCTCGGAGAACACGTGGGCTGAGAGCCTGCGTCCGGGCCTGCCCGGCGGGCATGCCACGTCCTACCCGCGCGGCAGGCATGCCCGGCGCTCGCGCGGGTACGCGGGCGGCCGGCCGCGTTGCGGCTCGTCCCGCGGCGCGGGAAGGTCGAAGGCACAGCCCGTGTCAGGAGGTCGGCCATGCCCATCGCGACGGTGAACCCGGCGAACGGCGAGAGACTCAAGACCTACGACGCCCTGGGCGCCGAGGAGATCGAGCGCAGGGTCGCGACCGCCGAGACCGCGTTCCGTACGTACCGCACCACCTCGTTCGCCGAGCGCGCACGGCTCCTGCACCGGGCCGCCGACCTGCTGGAGAAGGACCTGCTGGACATCGCCCGGATCATGACCACGGAGATGGGCAAGCCGATCAAGCAGGCTCGCGCCGAGGTCGCGAAGTGCGCGAAGGCGATGCGCTGGTACGCCGACCACGCCGAGGAGCTCCTCGCCGACGAGGAGTCCCCGCAGTCCGAGGCCAAGGACTCCGGCGCCTCCCGTGTGATCGTCCGCTACCGGCCGATCGGCCCGGTGCTCGCGGTGATGCCGTGGAACTTCCCGCTCTGGCAGGTGGTCCGGTTCGCCGCCCCCGCGCTGATGGCGGGCAACGTGGGGCTGCTGAAGCATGCGTCGAACGTGCCGCAGACGGCCCTCTACCTGGAGGACCTGTTCCACCGGGCGGGCTTCCCGGAGGGCTGCTTCCAGACGCTGCTCATCGGCACCGGCGAGGTCGAGGTCGTGCTGCGCGACGGGCGGGTCAAGGCGGCCACGCTCACCGGCAGCGAACCGGCGGGCCGCGCGGTCGCCTCGGTCGCCGGTGACGAGGTCAAAAAGACGGTGCTGGAGCTGGGCGGCTCCGACCCGTACGTGGTGATGCCGTCGGCCGACATCGACCGGGCCGCGAAGACCGCGGTGACGGCGCGTGCGCAGAACACGGGGCAGTCCTGCATCGCCGCCAAGCGGTTCATCGTGCACACGGACGTGTTCGACGCCTTCGCCGAGCACTTCGCTGCGGGCATGCGGGCGCTGAGGGTGGGCGACCCGATGGACGAGGACACGGAGGTCGGCCCGCTCTCGAGCGAGAAGGGCCGCAACGACCTGGAGGAACTCGTCGACGACGCGGTGGAGGCCGGCGCGACGGTCCTGTGCGGCGCCGAGCGTCCGGAAGGAGCGGGCTGGTACTACGCTCCGACGATCCTCGCCGATGTCACCCCGGACATGCGCATCCACCGTGAGGAGGCGTTCGGCCCGGTCGCCACGCTCTACCGCGCGGCCGACCTCGACGAGGCGATTGCGATCGCCAACGACTCGCCGTTCGGGCTGAGTTCCAACGTCTGGACCCGCGACGAGGCCGAGGTCGACCGTTTCGCACGCGATCTGGAGGCGGGCGGCGTCTACGTCAATGGGATGACGGCCTCCCACCCGGCGTTCCCGTTCGGCGGGGTCAAGCGTTCCGGCTACGGGCGTGAGCTGTCGGGGCACGGAATCCGCGAGTTCTGCAACATCACCACCGTATGGCACGGAGCGTGAGCGTTCCGCGGTTACGATCCCCTGTGTGAACCGCGAAGTGACCCTGCCTCTGATCGTCGACGACCACGGTACGTTGCAGGTGGCGGCCGTCGACGTCAGCAAACTTCTGCGCACGGTCGGCGGCCGGTGGTTGCATCTGGTGGAGGCCGGCCAGGAGGGCCTCGACGAGGACACGGTGGCGGCCCTCACCATCGAACTCGCGAAGCTCGCCGACCGCATCGATGTGGCCTGCATCGCGCACAGCAGTGGAACGTCCTCCGACTAGGCCACGACTGGGCCCGCAGGTCACCCGTCAGGAACGGATCGCGCAGCGCCGACAGTCCGGCGGCGACCGACCGATCGCGACCGGTTGATCTTCACCCGCGGCGCCCGCCCTCCGGCCGGACGACAGTGCCGGCGCCTCACCCTGGGAATTCTCACGGCGCAGCGGGACCGCTCAGGGCGCCGTCAGCGCATCGGCATCCCCACGAGGGTGCGGGCGATCACCAGGCGCCGGACCTCGCTCGTGCCATCGGCGATGCCGCCGTTGATCGCCCAGAGCTCCATGGTGCACTCGGCCATGTCCCTTCCGGTACCGCACCCAGTTACTTAAAGTAACGGCACTCTGTCAATGGCCTGGCAAGAGTCAAACTCCCTGCTCTCGGTCGGCCGCCCGTTCGATGCAGAATCTCATCAGGGTGTTACGTTGCGCAGGCGTCACCGAACCAGCACGGGTGGGGAGAGCTCATGGACACCACGCAGCGGACCGAACGGCAACGGTCCGCCGACCGCCGTCGGCTCGAGTTGCTGGAGGCCGCCGACCGTGTGGTGCTCCGCGACGGACCCGGCGCCTCGATGAACGCCATCGCCGCCGAGGCGGGCATCACCAAGCCCATCCTGTACCGGCACTTCGGTGACAAGGGGGGACTGTACGCGGCCCTCGCGAAGCGCCACACGGACGCCCTGCTGGAAGCGCTGCGGGGAGCCCTGGACGCGCCGGCCAAGCGCCGTGAGCGGGTCGAGGCCACGCTCGACACCTACCTCGCGGCCATCGAGGCACGCCCACAGGTCTACCGCTTCCTGATGCATCCCTCGGACGGCGGACCGCGAAGCGACCACGGTTTCGACATCGGTCCGTACTCCGCTCCCCTGCTGCGCCGCATGGGGGAGGAGCTCGGCAAGGTCATCGAGGAGCGGGTCGACCTCGGACCGGACAGCGAGCAGCTCGCGCGCGTGTGGGGGCACGGGATCGTCGGCATGATGCATGCCGCCGGCGTCTGGTGGCTCGGCGAACGGCCCTGCTCCCGCGCCACCTTGGTGCGGAGCCTGGCGGATCTGCTGTGGGGCCGCCTCGCCGCGGCGGGTGACAAGGTGGGCGCACCCGGTTTCTGACCCGGCGCTACCTGCTCCAGGGAGCCCTGGCGGCGGCCCGTACGACGCGCCGCCGACGCCACCCCTTGACCCGGTCGGTGAACAGACCTCCGTCGAGATGGTCGCACTCGTGCTGGAGACAGCGGGCGAAGAAGCCGGTGCCGTGCACCCGGACCGGTTCACCGGCCAGCGTGCGCCCCTCGACCACCGCGTGGTCGTATCGCTCGGTGCCCGCTTCCAGACCGGGCAGCGACAGACACGCCTCCGGGCCGCGCAGCACCAGGCCGTCCGCGGCGACGAGACGCGGATTCACCAGGTGACCGAGGTGGCGCCGGTCCTCGTCGTCCGGGCAGTCGTATACGAAGACCCGCAAGGACTCGCCGACTTGGTTCGCGGCGAGACCGACGCCCTGCGCCGCGTACATCGTCGCGAACATGTCCTCGACGAGACGCGCCAGTTGAGGGCCGAAGTCGGTGACGTCTTCACACGGAGTGCGCAACCCGGGGTCACCGAGGACGGCCAGGGGCAGGAGGCGCCCCTGGGCACCCGGGATCGAGCCGTGTCGCATGGCCGCAAGGGTACGGTCCTCAATGCCGCGCGGGCGCCTGGATGGTGCCGCGGTTCGGGCCGGCGAGTGGATCTCGATAGGCTGAGAGCCACACATTGCCGGGAGCAGGGGCGCGGCGCCGTACGCAAGGAGGATCGAGAACTGATGGCAGGCAACTCGGACCCGCTGTCGCCGCGGGCCAAGCTGGCCGTGACGGCGGGCAAGGCGGTCGCGGCGGCGTCACGCGCCGCGGGCCGCGGCAGCGGATCGGTGATCGGCGGCCGGGTGGCGCTCAAACTCGACCCCGACCTGCTGGCCCGGCTCGCCCAGCACCTGGACGTCATTCTGGTGTCGGCCACCAACGGCAAGACCACCACGACGCGGCTGATCGCCGAGGCGCTGCGCGCCGCGGGCCCCGTCGTCTCGAACGCGCTGGGCGCGAACATGCCCGCCGGCATCACCTCCGCCCTCGCCGGGGGCTCGGACGCGCGGTACGCGGTCATCGAGGTCGACGAGAAGTACCTCGCCGGAGTCGCCCGTGACACCGCCCCGAAGGCCATCGCGCTCCTCAACCTCTCCCGCGACCAGCTCGACCGCGCCGCCGAAACCCGCATGCTCGCCGAGCACTGGCGCGAGGGCCTGGCCGGTTCCAAGTCCGTAGTGATCGCCAACGCCGACGACCCGCTGGTCGTGTGGGCCGCGTCCTCCTCGCCGAACGTGGTGTGGGTGGCCGCCGGCCAGATGTGGAAGGACGACGCCTGGTCCTGCCCGTCCTGTGGCGGTGTGATGCAGCGCCCCGGCAACAACTGGTACTGCGGCGAGTGCGGCTTCCGCCGCCCGACTCCCAGCTGGGCACTGTCCGGCGACCACGTCCTGGATCCACACGGTTCCGCCTGGCCGATCCACCTCCAGCTGCCGGGCCGCGCCAACAAGGCCAACGCCGCCTCGTCGGCCGCGGTCGCCGCCGTCTTCGGTGTGCCGCCGCAGGTCGCCCTGGAGCGCATGTACCAGGTCCAGGCGGTGGCCGGACGGTACGACGTCGTGCAGTACATGCAGCGTGACCTGCGCCTGCTGCTTGCCAAGAACCCGGCGGGCTGGCTGGAGACGTTCTCGCTCATCGACCCTCCGCCGACCCCCGTCATCCTGTCCGTGAACGCGCGCGGCGCCGACGGCACCGACACCTCCTGGCTGTGGGATGTCGACTACACGCGACTGAGCGGTCATCCGATCCTCGTCATCGGTGACCGGAAGCTGGACCTCGCCGTGCGCCTGGAGGTCGCGAACCAGACCTTCCAGGTCTGCGAGAACCTCGACCAGGCCGTACAGCTCGCGCCGCCCGGACGGATCGAGGTCATCGCGAACTACACCGCGTTCCAGGACCTGCGCCGCCGTGTCGGCAACTGACCCACAGAGGACGATCATCGATGAGTGACAACAGCCTGCGGCTGGTGTGGATCTACCCGGACCTGCTGAGCACCTACGGCGACCAGGGCAACGCCCTCGTGGTGGAGCGCCGGGCCCGGCAGCGCGGCCTGGACGTGACCCGGCTCGACGTACGCAGCGACCAGGCGATCCCCACGTCCGGCGACATCTACCTGATCGGCGGCGGTGAGGACCGCCCGCAGCGGCTCGCGGCCGAGCGGCTGCGCCGCGACGGCGGTCTGGACCGGGCGGTCGGCAACGGCGCGATCGTCTTCTCGGTGTGCGCCGGCTACCAGATCCTCGGCCACGAGTTCATCAACGACCTCGGGCAGCGCGAGCCCGGCCTTGGCCTGCTCGACGTGGTCTCCACGCGCGGCGAGGGCGAGCGATGCGTCGGCGACGTGCTCGGGGACATCGACCCGCGCCTCGGCCTGCCACAGTTGACGGGCTTCGAGAACCACCAGGGCGTCACGCACCTCGGCCCCACCGCGCGCCCACTCGCGCGGGTCCGGCTCGGCAAGGGCAACGGCACGGGCGACGGCATGGAGGGCGCGTACAACGACACGGTCTTCGGGACGTACATGCACGGGCCCGTACTCGCCCGCAACCCGCTGATCGCGGACCTGCTGCTGAAACTGGCGCTGGACGTGAACGCGCTACCGCCGATCGACGACCGATGGTACGAGGCGCTGCGCGCCGAGCGCATCGCGGCTGCTCAGCAGCCTGCCTGAGGCACGGCGCAAGGTCCCGTCCGGCGGCGGGTCCGCTCATGTGTGCGGGAGCGTCCAGCAGGCGGACGCACGGTGCGGACCCTCCCCCTGCCGCCGGTAGGCTGGCCGGGTCCAGCCGGACAGCGCGGTCCGGTTCCCGGCCCACGTGGAAAAGGTATTTCGGGCTATGCGCATTGGTGTCCTCACGTCCGGCGGCGACTGCCCCGGCCTGAACGCCGTCATCCGGTCCGTCGTACACCGTGCCGTCGTCGACCACGGCGACGAGGTCATCGGCTTCCGGGACGGCTGGAAAGGCCTGCTGGAATGCGACTACCTCAAGCTCGACCTCGACGCGGTGAGCGGCATCCTGACTCGCGGCGGCACCATGCTCGGCTCCTCTCGGGTCCAGCCGGCGCATCTGCGTGACGGCGTGGAGCGGGCCAAGGGGCACGTCGAGGAACTCGGACTCGACGCGATCATCCCGATCGGCGGCGAGGGCACGCTCAAGGCGGCCCACCTCCTGTCGGACAGCGGCCTGCCGATCGTCGGCGTGCCGAAGACCATCGACAACGACATCGCGGTGACGGATGTCACCTTCGGCTTCGACACCGCCGTGGGCGTGGCGACCGAGGCGCTGGACCGTCTGAAGACCACCGCCGAGTCCCACCAGCGCGTACTGATAGTGGAGGTCATGGGCCGCCACACCGGCTGGATC
>CAMLJW010000282.1 GCA_946480485.1 uncultured Streptomyces sp.
GCGTGTGGCCGGAGCCGCTGCCGTCGTCGCGCCACTGCCGGCTGGTGCCGCTCACACTGTTTCCTCTTCGGCGGTCAGGTGGCCGCCGACCGCCACCAGTTGCGCGACGGCGTACGGCCCGCACAGCTCGGCAGCCGAGAACATCGGCACCGACCAGTAAGGCGACCAGGCGTGGTGTTTCGGGTTCACCGCGTCCAGGCGGGGTACGCCGAGGTAGGTTCCGTGTCCCAAGCATTCCGCTCGCGGGTCGCGCCACCTTCCGGCGGTGCCGGCGGGCACGAGGGCGTAGTAGCGGCATCCGCGTGGGTCGCGGATGACCGGGCCTTCGAAGAGGGCCTCGGCGAGGAACTCGTCCACCACTGTTGGATCCTCGCTGCCTGCGGCAGCGTGTACCAGGTGTCCTGGGATGCGGACGGCGGAGAACAGGGTTCCCAGGGGCAGTAGTACGAGACCGCCGTCTGAGAGCCATTCCTGTAGGGCTTGGTTGGGTTCGGGGTGCGCGGACAGGAGCCAGTGGGCTGCTGCGAGTTCCCGGTACTCGGTCGTCGTCACTGGTTCTCCCTTGAGGGGGTGGCCAGGGTGCGGGTGCGTTCGTCCTCAGGGAGCACGTAGGCGCGGACGAGGGCGCCGCCGATGATGGGCTCTGCTCTGAGGGTTTGCTGTCTCGGGGGTGGCCACATGTGTGGGGCGCGGCGGTGGCGGGCGGTGGCGAGGATTTCAGCCCATTTTTGGGCGGTCGGCCGGGTGCCAGCCAGCGCCCGAGGATGGGGCGACTCCTTCAGAGTCTGCCGCTGGTTCCGTTGCCTCATCTGTCGCCCTCCACGGTCCCGGTGATCTGTCTCACACACGGGACCGTACGGGCGAGGCGTAGGCCGAACGCTCACAGTTTTGTGAGCACTGTGAGCGTCCCCTTACAAGCCAACCCAGGACGCCAGGTAGTTCAACGTGTCCGGCGTCCTACGCGACACATGTACGAGCCCCCGGATCGTCTCCCGAACACCCTCGTGGTATCGCGCCTGCTCCGGCGCCACCCGCCGCGCCTCCAAGAGATGATCAAGCGCTGACTGCGTGTGCCCTGTCTCCATCTCTGCACGCGCCCAGTCGATTAAGAAACCGGCACGCCGAGACGTGGCCAACGATGCCGGTACCCGCATCTTCCGGGCCTGCTTCAGCGCCTTGTCGTACTCGCCCATCTTCATCGTCGCTGACATATGGTGCAGCGACACATTCGTGGGCCCGAAGGACAGCCAATGCACCTGCGAGGCGTCCCGCGTACCCCTCGCGATCGCGCGAGCCTCTGCGATATGCCGGTTCACCGCAGCCTCGTCACCAGCGCGACCGCAGATCACCGCTCCACCGAGATGAAGCTGACCAGCGACGATGAGGGCGTCACCGCTTCTCTCAGCGTGACCGATCATGCCGTGACCAGAGGCGATGAGTCGCTGCCCGATCGTGTGCTCGCCATCCCGGTAGTAGACGAGCGCCCGCTTGTACTGGCGGATCGCGGCAAGGCACGGATCGGACGCCCGCTCCGCTGCCCACGCCATACGGTCCAGAGCGGTCGAGGAGAGGTCGCTGTGCCCGAGTTTGAGGGTGATGTCGTGCGCAGTGCGGTACGTCGAGGCGAGCGCCTGCCACACCTCAGTGGACGGCGACTCCCAAGCGGTGTGAGTGAGTTCAGCGATCGCGCCGGGCAGCGCTCGGGCGGCGTTCCGCAGATGGGTGGCGCGGACCTCGGCGCAGAGCCGGTCGGCCTCCGCGATTAGGGCAGCCGCTGGCCGTACACCCAGATCGGGATTGGCGCCGAGGTCGTAGAGGTCGAGTGCTTCGCGGATCGGGCGCACGAGTTCGGCGACGCGATCGCGTTGGAGTTCGGTCACGCAGGGCTGTTCAGTGAGGATGGCGACGTCCACGTTCAGCGCGTGTGCGACTGCGGCAACGAAGACGTCGGTGGCCGGGCGGGCGCCGCATTCGACCTGGTTGAGGAGACTGTAGGAGTAGGGGATTCGGTCGGCGAGCTGGCGTTGGGTGAGCCTGGCCAGTCTCCGCTGTTCCTTGATTCGGGTACCCGTGTGGTCGTCGGTGGGTGCGGGCATACTGGTCTCCGTTCTAGGCAGCCACTTGGAACGGTACTCGCGCCCCGTGCGCGGGTCAGTGTTCCGCCCTCGACTCCACCCAGAGCGGGGGCGGTTGCGTGTGATCGGATGGACTGCATGACTTCTCGTGTGCTGTACCTGTTCGGGTCCGCCGCCCCGCCCGTCTTGGATGTCGACAACGTGATCCGGGATGCCCAGGCCAGCGGCTGGGATGTGTGCCTCGGGCTGACCCCGACTGCCGCGCGCTGGCTGGCCGACCGGCTGCCGGAGTTGGAGCGGTTGACCGGGCGTCCGGTACGCAGCGAGTACAAACTCCCTGGGCAGCCGGACGTGTGGCCGAAGGCGGACGTCATCGTCGTCGCGCCAGCCACCTTCAACACGGTGAATGCGTGGGCGCTCGGCCTCACTCACGACTTCGTGGTGGGGGTCGTCGCGGAAGGGATCGGTAAGGGCATCCCGATGGTGGTGATGCCGTGCGTGAACGCGGCGTACGTGCAGCATCGGCAGTTCGAGTGGAGCGTCGCCGAGCTGCGGGAGATGGGTGTGGAAGTGCTGTATGGGGAGGGCGGGTTCGTGCCGAACCAGCCGGGCCAGGGGCAGCCGAAGGAGTATCCGTGGCATCTGGCGTTGGACGCGGCCGAGCGGGCTCTGACGAGGCCGTAACCGGGACGAGTGATTGTCGGTCCGGGCAAGCTGAGACAGCAACAGGTGATCCGCACGGGCGCGCCTGGCCGCCTCGCTTGCAAGCTGAGCTTGGGTGGAGTGTCAGCGCGTGCCCGTAGGCTTGTCCGCATGTCCCCCGATCTGTGCCGCCCTGGTTCCGTACGGTCTGCTGCCCAACTGAACGAGCGGATACGCGCCCTGTGGCAGCACACCGGCGGGCGTCTCACGACGGCGGAGGAACGGCGGGAGTACGAACTCCTCGTCGTCGAGTGGGCGGCCGCCGTACGAGCCGAGGTCGCAACCGAGGCGGCATGACGAAGACGCTCCTCCCGGCCCGAAGGCCGAGAGGAGCACACACTCGATCGATCTCGACGGCATGAGCCACTCAGCGTCAGATGTACCTGACGCTGGGCGACTTGGACGAGCGCTTCTCCCGCGCTTCATTGGCGCTGTACGTACGTTTACCGGCCTCTCGCCACAGTTGCATCAACCGCTCCGCCCGGAAGAACGAGCCAGGAGGAGAAGGCTGCGGCCGTCTGTCGCAGCCCTCCCTTCCGCCTCCGCATGACTGACGGCCTCAGTTCCTCAGGGCGAAGTCGGGTATGAGACTGGAAGGGGAGAGAATCATGGGTAATGCTGTGCGACCGCAGCGCAGGGCCATTCTCACCGGAGGGCTGGCGGCGACCGCGGCCCTGCTCACCGGCTGTTCGTCGAAGGCGGACAGCGTGGGGGCGGAGAAGACGGTGGCCGCGCGGGCGGAGAAGACGGTGGCCGCGGGGGCGGCGAAGTCCCCTTCGCCAACCGCGGGCGAGCGCCCGGACTCGCCCTGGAGGGCCTTCGCAAGGCTGATGGATGGCAACAAGCGCTGGGTGGACGGCGAGCTGCAGCATCCCGACCGGGATCTGCGCCGCCGCGATCTCGTCGCCGAGGAGCAGGATCCCTACGGTGTGATCCTCTCGTGCATCGACTCCCGGGTGCCGCCGGAGCTGCTCTTCGATACCGGGCTCGGCGACCTGTTCGTGATGCGCACCGGTGGGCAGGTCGTCTCACCGGTGGTCGTCGGCTCCGTGGAGTACGGACCCTTGACCTCGGGAACCCCGCTGATCGTGGTGCTCGGGCACCAGCGCTGCGGCGCGGTCAAGGCGGCGCACAAGGCACTGAAGGACGGCAAGCCTCTGCCGGGCAACCTGCAGTCGATCGCCGAAGCGCTGCGGCCGGCGTACGAGGTGATCTCCAAGGAAAAGCACACTGATCCGGTAGACGCCATGATCCGCGTCCACATCAAGCAGACCTCCGCCGATCTGCGGTCCAACCATGACCTCGCCCCGCTCGTGAAGAAGGGCGAACTGGCCGTCATCAGCGCCTACTACTCGCTCGACACCGGCCAGGTGGAAGTCCTCACCGGCGCGCCTTCCGCCTGACCGCGGCGCCTTTGAAGCCGACGAGCCGGCCGGGGAAAGACGCTCAGGTCTCGGCCTGGGGGGGGAGGCGGGGCCGGCGTCGTCCCTGGCGACGGCCGCGGCCCGGCTGGCCCCGGCGGTCGGTGAGATCGTCCGCGACCTCTACCTCGAACGCACCCCCTTCGTCGACATCACCCCGCTCAGCGCCGACCGCTTCCGAGCAGGCGCCGAGGTCCGCCCCGAAGCCCACGTGGCGTGAACATCCTCGGCACCGTTTACAGTGAGCAGATCTTGTGACACCCCGCGCCCCCATGGGGGCGCGTCCGAACGTCACCTGTCCAAGGGGGGCTTTCCATGGCGCTGTTCGGAAACGCGCACACCGTCGATCCGGCGAACGCTCAGCGCGACTACGCGCGGTTGTTGGGGCAGGGCGAGCAGGTGCATGCCGCGTACCTGCTGATACGCGACACCATCCTCTTCACCGACCGCCGGCTCGTGCTCGTCGACAAGCAGGGGATCACCGGCAAGAAGGTTGAGTACCACTCCGTCCCGTACCGGAGCATCACGCACTTCGCGGTGGAGACCGCCGGCACGTTCGACCTCGACGCCGAGCTCAAGATCTGGATCTCGGGGACGCCCACGCCGATCGAGAAGACGTTCACCAAGGGCGTGGACATCTACGAGGTCCAGGCGATCCTTACGCAGTTCGTGGCGCGCTAGGGAGTGTTTCGAAGTAGCGCCGTCCGCCCTTCGGGCGGACGGCGGGAGGCACTCGTCGTTCGTGGGCGCCGTCCTTGGCATGGGCACCGACTCCGGCGCCGACGACGGCCGCCTCGCCGCGTCTCGCCACTCCGCGTCCTCGATGCGTCCACGCCGCGTCCTCGTCAAAGCCGCGGCGCCCCCGTCACCGACATCACCAACGAGTACAGCGACGTGGTGGCCGTGATGAACATCCGGTTGTTCCTCGGACCGCCGAAGGCGACGTTGGACACCGTCTCAGGGATCAGCAGGCGCCCGATGAGGGTGCCGTCGGGGTCGTAGCAGTGCACCCCGTCGTCACACGCGGCCACCCACAGCCGCCCCTCGTCGTCGAACCGGATGTTGTCGAAGAGCCCGCCGCCCGGGCGGCACTCGGCGAAGACCCTGCCGTCGCAGAGCGTGCCGCTCTCGTGGATGTCGAAGACACGGACCTGGTTGAGGCGGGTGTCGGACACGTACAACTGCCGCTCGTCCGGCGAGAGTACGAGCCCGTTCGGGCCGCGGAAGCCGTCGGCGGCCAGGCTCACGGAGCCCGTCACCGGGTCGACCCGGTACACGTTGCACGCGCCGATCTCGCTCTCCGCCCGGCGCCCCTCGTAGTCGCTGACGATCCCGAAGTCGGGGTCGGAGAACCAGATCGAGCCGTCGGAGCGGACGACTGCGTCGTTCGGGCTGTTGAGCCGCCTGCCGTCGTAGCGGTCGGCCAGGATCGTCACCCGCCCGTCGTGCTCGGTGCGCGTCACCCGCCGGTTGCCCTGCTCACACGTGATCAGGCGACCCTGCCGGTCGACGGTGTTGCCGTTGCTGTGGCCGGCCGGCGCGCGGAAGACGCCCACCGCGCCCGTCGCCTCGTCCCACCGCAGGAGGCGGTCGTTGGGGATGTCGCTCCAGACCAGCTGACGCCAGGCGGGAAGGTACAGCGGGCCCTCGGCCCAGCGGCAGCCCGCGTACAAGAGCTCCAGGCGCCGGTCCCCGAGCGTGCAGCGCCCTGTGCGGAAGCGGTCGTCGAGTGTCTCGTAGATCCCATTCACCGTCGTCACGCCGGTGACCTTACCCAGCGCGGCTAGCATCCGGACATGACCAACAACGAACCGGACCCGACCACCTCCGAATCCTTGTACGACGTCGACATCGCGTCCCTCCAGGGCGGCTCCGCCGATCTCGGGCAGTACCGGGGCAAAGCCGTGCTCATCGTGAACGTGGCCTCCAAGTGCGGGCTCACGCCGCAATACGCGGGCCTGGAGCGGCTGCACGAGCGGTACTCAGCTCAGGGCTTCGCCGTTCTCGGGGTGCCCTGCAACCAGTTCCTCGGGCAGGAGCCCGGTACGTCTGAGGAGATCGCGGAGTTCTGCTCGGCGACGTACCAAGTGACCTTCCCGATGACCGAGAAGACCGAGGTGAACGGCAAGGGGCGGCATGCGCTGTACGAGTGGCTCGTGACGACCGAGGACGCCGAGGGGCACAGCGGCGACATCCGCTGGAACTTCGAGAAGTTCCTGATCGGACGGGACGGCAAGGTCGTCGCCCGCTTCTCGCCGCAGACCGAGCCGGAGTCCGCCGAGGTCGTCTCCGCGGTGGAGACCGCCATCGGCTGAGGCTTGTGCCAGGGCACGACCACCCGATCAGAGGTAGCCCGACAGCCGCTCAAGCGCTCTGCCGGACGCGCGTCACGAAGGCCAGGGGGCCTGCGTGGCTGGTCGCGCGGTTTGGCAGCGCCCCCCCCACGGGGCGCGCGGTACAGCGCCGGACCTCACGTGTGCGTCGAAGCCGCGCGGCGGCTCCGCCGGAAGCAACCATCCGCCGGAGTGATGAGGAGTGATTATTCGAGTGGCCCGGCGGCCTGTCGCAGGTCCTCGGGGCAACCCGTGCCCCGAGGCAGCTGGTAGTGCGCGGCCAGGCGGTAGGTGCCGGGCTTCGGAGCCAGCAGCTCCGTCCACTGGTCGCCCTTGGCGTCCTCCTGTGCCTCCATCAGGCAGCCGTTGGGGTTCTCGTACGTCTTCGGCGCGTCGTCGTTCTCGCCCCGTTCGGACTCCTCGGTCTCCTGGGGCGGCGCGACGCTCTGGCCCTTGGCGTCGACGAGGCCGAGCCACGGCGAGTACGGGATACGGATCAGGACCCGGCCCGCCCG